>JBFMGN010000049.1:0-11090 GCA_040752435.1 Spirochaetota bacterium | reverse complement strand
CGGCCGGGTAACGGTAACCGAGAACAGCCTCGATTTTACCACTTTTATTATTCGCGTGCCGGGTAATGCCCTGGCTATGCGTATACAAATAGAGAATTCTCCGGCCGACCTTGATTTGTTTCTGAAATATGGAGAGGAAATCCAGGATTACAACGATGTAGATGCAAAAAGTGATACGGATGATTACAACGAGAAGCTTTTTATTACAAGATTTTCAGATCCGCCTTTACAGGCTGGGATTTACTATCTCGATGTAGCGTATCAGCGGAGTAGAACGCCGCGGGTAGACAAAAAAAGTCTCCGTTCAATACCTTTTAAAATTGCACTGGAACTTATCGAAGCGAAAGCAGAGGCCGCATTAACGGTAAATCAGGAGTTTTCTTCCATGCTTTTCCCCGAAACGGGGATGGTCCGGACCTTTACCGCAGATGTCCCTTTCGGTACTCGGGATCTCAGGGTTGACCTCTATGGGAGCAATAGCGATCTCGATCTGCTCATAAACCATGGCAAACCAGCCTTGAGTATGGAAAGTGCGGATTATGCCTCAGAAAGCCTCCTTTCAAAAGAGAGTATCATAATTTCCGGCAGCCTGGATAATCCCTTGAAACCCGGTACATATTTTATAACGGTTATTGATCAGCTTACCGGTAAAAGACCCGAGAAGTTTTCCCTGTGCGTTTCTTTCGAAAAAGAACCCCCTGCTTTTCTTCTAAGGCTTCCGTTCACCCGGGTTCCTGAAAACAGCCGGGAAAACGCGTTCAGTTCCGTGGTTGAGGTCATAAGCGAATCTCAGAAAGGCTCCGGCTGCCTCGTAAATCCGGCGGGTTATATAATTACCAGTTATCATGTCGTCAGAGGCAACTCCGGCGACCCTGACGGAAATCTGACCGTGGCTTTAAACCTCTCTAATATTCTGCCGCCGGAGGAACTCTTCAAGGCCAGAGTAGTGGAATACAGCCAGGCCCTGGATCTCGCTCTATTAAAAATATCCGGTGGTTTATACGGCCAGTCTGTTCCCGATGACTACAAATTCCCCTATCTTTCCTTTGGTGATCCTGAAAGACTGGTTATCGGCGAGTCGATCGGATTGATCGGATATCCTGGGATTGGCGGTACCGGTTCGCGTTCCAGCATTACGTATACGCGCGGCGTGGTGAGCGGTTTTGAAGAGACCGCTATTGGTATCTTGATAAAAACCGACGGTGCCCTTCATACGGGAAGTTCCGGGGGGGCAGCCGTTAATTCTTTCTTCGAGTTGATGGGATTCCCCACTACCATTATAGAACAAAACTCCGGGCATATCGGCTTTATTCATACGGTAAAAATGATACCTGAAGCGTGGCTTAAGTACTTTAAGCAGGCACAAATGATTAGATATTATTGAGGAGATGTTATGAAAAAGTTTTCGCCGGAAAATCTCGATGATATCAATCTATCCAAGGCGGAATTGAAAAGACTTCTCGATCGGGCTGTTACCAGATTTGAAAACTGGAAAATCCAGATGGAAACCAATCCCAACCCGCGGATGGTTCATTCTCTTAAAAATATAATCGCCATTATCGATAATCTATCGAAATTTTCCGAGAAGAAGGTGGAGTATTCCTATAAGCGGCTTTCACAGCATATGTCACTGCTAATGAATGAGGTAGCTTCATTGAATATGGCAATTAGTTCTTCTTTAAAAGATGATCTAATTGATGAGAGAGAGGAAGAAAAAATAATCAATTCCCTTATGAAGGTCATCCAGTCCGCTTTAGACCTGATCCGTATCGTTCAGGAAGGGTTCGGTATTAGAAAGAAACAGGTAAAAGTTGATATCAATCTGCCCGCCTTAAGGAAAAAAATGTGACGGCTGCTAATACTTTCCTCAATTCCGGCTTATTTTGAGATCTCAAATACCCTGATAAACTCTTCTTTTACCTGGTTCAGGGCTTCCTGATACTGTTCTTCGAGTTGGGCTCTATTCTTTTTTAAATAATTGATAAACTCAGGATCACTGGCAGGGGAAAGACGAACCTCCGTACCAAGTTTTTTTGCCAGTTCTTGTTCTTTGGCACGCAGCCGGGGGGCGAACTGTTTCTCAAGGTTTTTTCTAACCTGCTCCTGGTTCTGAAGATATTGGCTGAAAAACTGTTCGAGTTGTTTTACGAGTGTGGCAGCGCGTTTTTTATCCCGCATAATGGCATCAAAAGCCTTGCCTAGTATCTGGAGTTTACCGATGCCGGATTCATCCGAGGGGAGAGTCAAGTTGGCGAGCAGAGTCCGGAAGGCTCCCTCTTTAACATACATCAGGTTTTTGCCTGAATACGACTTAAGTTGTTTTTCGATGTCGCCCTCCGGGTCATCCGGGGCGCTCAGATATTTGGAGACTATCTTTTTCCCTTCGTTTTTATGATCGTACGCTTCAAGGCTTTCCTTATCGCTCTTTACCGATTCAGTTTTTTCAAGAGCCAATTCAAGTGCTGTTTTTATCTTTGCCATTGCTCTGTCCCTTTTTACCTATAATGTAATGACATTTTGTTTTCAATTCAAGAGAGATTTTAGAAGTCTCATCGCGGCTGCCGCTTCTAGAGCTTCCCTATTGGGGCACGGCGGTTCCTTTGTTTCGGTTAATCGTCCACACTTAGGATTCTGTAACCAAGTTTTTGTAGACGATCATCCTTTGGGATACTCCCTATTTCTGGAAAATCCTTTAATCGAGCAACACTACTCATAACAACGAGATCACCTTTTCCATTCTTTGTAAGGAAAATTGGTTCTTGTTCTTCATGGCACTGATCGGAAATAGTATGAAATTTATTTCTCATATCTGAGATGGGTCTGATGATTGGCATATCACCTCCTTATCAGTATAATATCATTATTGTGATAAGAAGTTAATTATTCTTCACCTTATCCCCAGTCTGGGGAATACATACCATATTTTTTATTAGCTTAAAGGAATGGGAGTAAATACCCATAATGCCTCACGAGAAAATCTAACTGAAATGAAAGATTGACTCATGAGAAAATCTAACTGAAATACAATCAAAAGTGTAGACGCATTTGAGCTTTTTCATGGACCATCCTTGTTAATTCGTCTTTACATTTATCAATCTTACGTTTCAAAGCAGCCGGATTGAGAGTTCGAAACTGCCGTTCCAGCCTTTCCTTCACCTCAGGTGGCGTTGAAGGATGAGCGATCAGCCGTTCATAAGGAGTTAACGGTTCGTCATACGAGCGTTTCACTTTACTTCCCACTCTCAACTTCTCAATCAGCTTGGCAGAAGGTTGAAAAAAGTTAACATATAATCTTACTGCTTCATACATTTCATTCAGCTTTCGCAGCTGTTCCTCGGTATCATATCGAAAGTATTCAGCCGTCCTTCTGACAATAACATTGTTTTTCTGCTCCACAAAGCAGTTATCATTTTTCCGATAGGGCCTCGAACGGGTGAATTGGATTCGCTCATTGTTACAATACCTGATTAAATGCTCGTTGATAAAGGTACTGTCATTATCACAATCAATCCCGAGAAACACAATAGGACAGATACGGCGGACATATTTGAGTGCTTCAAAGGTCCATTTTTGGGCCCGATTTTTCACCGCCCGCGGCTCACTCCAACCGGTACACACATCAGTAATCATGAGCGTGAAACAAAAATCTCCCTTCGGGTTGCCCCCATCATGCCCAACCAGGTCAATTTCAAAGAATCCGGGCCTCTGTTCGTTCCAATCCGCAAAAGTCCGTACAGGTACCTGCCACTTCAACAGTGATCCCGGGTTTGTATGGGAGCGACCTTTTATTTTATACTTCTTCCGCTCTTTCTCTAAATGTCGATCAATGGTGGCTGCACTGATATGCTCCAGTTTTCTCTTTGTCTCCTCGGTGAGAGTGATCTCCTGAAACATCTCTACCAGCTCCAGATCTCGGATGAGGACCGCCTTAAGGCGTTTCCCACAGGGGTAATCATATATCTCCCACACACATTTCAACACCACGTCTACCTCTACCCCATAATATGGGGGACGTGAGATGCCCTTTTTTAGTTCCCCACCTGCTTTAAGCCGAACTAATTTCCCATCAATCCGAACAAGTGTTACTTTCCCCCACGAGCTCAGCAGATGACTCGCGTATGTTCGGTTATAGTCGGTGATCGCTATGAACTTTTTCAGTTCCTTCCCTTTCTCTTTCTTGGTGAGGTTTTGATACAGCTTCGCGAGGGTATCCGTTAACGCCAATCTTTCATGCCTAAACAATCCTTTCATTACTCCACCTTTTAAACTTTTTTAGGAAAGTCTTTTTGATGGAGATTTCGGTTAGATTTTCTCGTGAGGCATTAACTTTTTTCAGTTAGATTTTTGGTGAGTCAATGCGCTGGATTGACTTTCCCAGTTAGTATGATATAATAATTCTATTAAATATTAGGGGGAAGAGACATGATTAATACCCGCTTGAAAGTATTCTTGCTGATTGCGATAGGTTTCCTTGTTTCGGCTGCGGCATTTGCGGCAGGAAAGATGGAGCTTCCGTTGTTCGGCGCCGAATATGCGGGCTCCGCGAACTGTAAGAGCTGCCACGAAGATATCTATAAAGACTTCAAGCAATCCGGCCATGGCTGGAAGCTGAACAAGGTGGTTAACGGCACACCCCCTCAGTACCCGTTTACCAAAGTACCCGGTCCACCGGAAGGGTATACCTGGAACGATGTGACCTATGTCATAGGCGGGTACAATTGGAAAGCCCGCTTTATCGGAAAGGACGGATTCATCATCACCGGGCCGAAGGACGATTCTAAATTCCTTAATCAATATAATTTCGCCAACCCTGTTGTCGGAACCGAGGCTGGATGGGTCACCTATAATTCCGGGAAAGAAGTGCCTTACAATTGCGGTTCCTGCCATACGACCGGCTATTCGGCCGGTACTCCCGATTCCCACCAGGACGGGCTACCCGGTATAGTGGGGACCTGGGCTGAACCCGGGATTACGTGTGAAGCCTGCCATGGGCCCGGAAGCCTGCACGTGAAAAATCCCCGGGGTGTGGCTTTGAAGGTGGATCGTAGCTCCGCTGCCTGCGGCAAATGCCACATCCGCGGCAGCATAGAAGAGGTTAACGCCAACGCCGGTTTCATCGAACACCACGAACAGTATGAGGAGTTGTTCCAGAGCAAACATGTAACCCTCGATTGCGTGCTTTGCCACAATCCCCATAAAGGCGTGGTGGCCTTACGCCAGGCCAAACTGCCTACGACCCGGACATCCTGCGAGAATTGCCATTTTGAGAAGGTCAAGAACCAAGCCTCCCCTGCCATGGCTGCAATGGGTGTGAAATGTATCGACTGCCACATGCCGCGCATAACCAAGAGCGCCGTAGGGAATGCAGCCAAGTTTACCGGCGACATCCGCACCCACTTGATGAGTATCGATTGGGAACAGATCGGGCAGTTCACCGCCGACGGGAAAAAATCTCTATCACAGCTTGGTTTGAATTTTGCCTGTCGGAACTGCCATGTAGACGGAGGAACCGCCTCGGTCCTAAGCGACGAACAGCTTAAACAGAGGGCTTTCGGATATCATAAAACGCTGGTTTTGAAATAAGGGAACATCTAAAGCTTCGGTTATTGGAAGCACACATAATATGCAAAAAGCGCAAATTTAAAAAAGAAGGACAGGCGGGGAGCCCTGCCTGTCCTTCTTCACTTGTCTATCCCGGCGCATCAATTACAGCAGGCCACAATTAAAGCTCCACTTCTCGTATGGATCCCTCCCCCTTCGCGGGCATTGGTAACGGTGTCCTTTTGCTTTGCCACGATAAGCACAATACCTATTGCCGCAATAACAGCGAACAGCGGGTAGAGCAGCTTAACTGTTGTATGGCAGGCCATGGCCGGATTATTACAGATACCTATGACTTTGTTTGACGGAACGATTAATCCCGTTATACCTATGAGGGTGAGGGTGACGCCGGTTAGAGAAGGAATTTATCAATGAGGATTTCGCACGGAACCTGCTTTCATGGCGACATTCAGGCTTCAGTATTGATAACAAAGTACGAATTCTTGACAAGGAAGCACAGAAAAGTCTGGCCCAATACATAGCCCGTCCTCCACTTTCTCTCAAGAAAATATACTATGAACCGTTTAAAGGAAGGGTGCTGTTTCACACAACGTACAACGAATATTTTGGTGAAAATGTGCATATGTTTGACTCTTTAGATTTCATTGCTGAACTAACTCAGCACATTCCGCCAAAAAGAATACAGCTTATTCGCCGTTACGGACTCTACTCATCGCGCGGAAAAGGCACATGGGCCAAGATGGAGTATGTGGCAGAGCGCGCTCCAAGAGCCTGGAAGGAGGAGCATGGATCACAGACAACCGAAAGCCTTTCCTTTGATCCGCTACCGGAGGCGGAAACGGTAAATCAGACAGCAGTAAAATCGGCCTGGGCTCGGCTGTTGGCGAAGATTTACGAGCTACATCCGTTCGTCTGTGAAAAGTGCGGCTCCGACATGCGCGTCATAGCAGTTATCCAGGATCAAGTGGAAATCAAGAAGATCCTTAAGCATCTTGTGAAGATCGGACGCTCTCCGCCGGGATTGAACCCCGCTTCACTAAACTGACTATCACCCTTTCCTTACCCACCTCCCTTCCCACGGGTGGAATACGGCTTCTCCTATGCCTGCTCAACCTTTTCTTAGTGTACATTCTGTATAAAATCTGAAACAGGACGGCTAAAGTGCGCTCTTTCAATCGTCTACCTGCTAAGAGCTGCAATCCGACGGCTTTCATTGGCTTTCATCGGTCGCTAGCCCTTTCTTCCGCGAATTTCACGGTTCTTCGCATTGACAGCCCCGATAGGAGTTCCTATCATTTAATCCCGCGTGATTCAATGTGATCAGCCCACCAGAAGCTGCCGGTGGATGCTTCAAGAACGACAGCATCTTCAGGGCCTAAATCATCCAGATACTTTCTGAGATCCTTGACTGCAGGGTGAAATGCGATTTCAACCCCTTCACAATTCAACACTGAAATTGCTGAATATGCCTTGTGTCGGTCAATACCATGAAAACGTTCCATCGTCTCCTCCTCCGTTTTTCCCGCCGGGAATTCAGGGATTGGATACCTTGATGGTTATGCATTCCATTCCACTATTCAGCATCGTAAAAACGTGCTATTTTATTGGTACAAATAAGCAGGATAAGACCGACTAAACCTATCAACGTGGTCGTTTGCCGTAATAACGGCGGTTGCCACAGAACTGTCACCGGTTACATACTGCCCTCTCCCTTACCTGGCGGGTAGGTTGAGAGTAGTATAAAGCCTTATCTTGCTTTTTTAAACATACTCACCAGGAATCGCTCCCTGGCTTTTATCATAATAACCTATCACTCGGGTGGTGCTGATCAGATCCTTTAGATTCTGATTGGTGCCCAGGTGAGGATCGACTTTCAGAAAGTCGGTGATCCAGTACCTCTCCTCGGAGCTTTTCGAAGTCTTTTTCGTCCTGACCGAGAGATTCAAAGTATTGAGTTGAACAAATGGTTTCGGTGACCGCGAGGTGAGTCGATCTCGGGCAGAAGAAGCCGGCGCCCGCCACGCCTGCACCGGGCTCAGGCGAGTTCAGACGGGTTCAGGCGCGGGGTTGCTCTGGGTGCGATTCCGCGCACCTCGAATGGCGAGCCAGAGGAGGAAGGGCAACTCTCCACCGACCGCCAGCGCATTCGCGATCGTCGAAACGAGCGGCCCAGCGTCGGGGAATACGAAGGCGGAAAGACTCTCGAGGATATAGCCCACGCAGCCGATGACCAGCAGAACGCCCAGGAACTTGGGGAAAAAGCCGGACTCGAATACCAGCAGCCCCAGGGGAAACAGCCAAAGGCCCCAGAAGACCCCGGCGATGAGTACCCCGTACTTCTGCAGCTCGAAGAACAGCATGGCCACCGCCTGTAGCTGGGCTGGTTCGAAGGCCTTCAGGAACGCCGCATCTCCCAGGAGGATCAGGGGGGCGAACATGTTGAGCATGTTGAGAAAGGCGATGGGAACCATGGCGACCACGAGCGCGAGCAGCGACTTCGCCCGGTTCCTGTTCACCGATTCAAACAGCCGGTACAGGGCAAGTCCGGCGAATATCTGGCAGACCTGCCCGGCGAGGGTGCTCGTGATGCCCAGGCGGAACAATCGGCCTTCCGCCAGGATCCTGTCCGCCGTGGCGGCGGCATCTCCGGCCACGTAGAACCTGGAGTCGCTGTACAGCATGCCGAATATGCTGAATACGCTGACAAGCACGTACCATATCGCCGCCACTCGGGCGGCCTTACGCGGCGATGCCGCGATGACGTTGTTGATCATTGCATACCTCCATACCTGTTCGGTCCTTCAATGAAGACCGCTACAAACCAGACTGAATTTCAGCCGCTGATAGCAAGCGCAGCCTCGGGTTTCCACTTCCATGCATACCAGACAATGAGTAGAGTACATGCAATTTCGATAGCTGCAAAAAATACATAGTAAAGTGTTGGCGTTCCAACAAACATCGATAAAGAAACAGCCGCAGTGTGTATTACGCCTGCGATGATGTTTGCCCAACGATTTACCCTATACTTCAATACCCGGGAGAGGAGAATCATAGCAATGGCAGTCTCCATTAGTATTGCGGCGCCCAACAAGAACCCTTGAGTCATTTGAATTGACCCTGCAGTTCCCGTCGTTATTTGCTTTTTGAACACTGGATCCATTAATGTCATGACATCCGCATAAAGGTAATTAAACATTGCAAATATCCATAATGTTGAAAACTTTACCCTCATGTCTTCCATTCCGGTGTTCTTGCGTAGTGATGTATCTTCGGTACGGTTTGTCATTTGAATACCTCCATAATTGATTGATAGTAACTGTCAAACTCCATGATGCCGCCTCGGGAAGAAAGCCCGGACGGACGATCCCCCGTTCGGGCCTGTCCCGTAACACAAGGACAAGCGATGCCGATTCCCAACCTTCTGCTCAAGCTTTCGGAAAACCCGCCGCATCTTCCTGGGCAGGCGGCTGGTCCTCCCGCATGTAGCTGCGTAGCTGCCGGCGGCGCTTGCGGTCGCTGCGGCGGCTACTTTCATCCGAGCCCAGGCGTATGCCCTTAAACAGTATCCAGCACAGGACCAGCAAGCCCCAGGCTTGCCAGTAGCCCAGGCGTTTCAGGCCGAAGATGTCGGGCATCAGCCAATTCCATAAGGCCATCACCACCACGCCAAGTGCGGCGAGCAGGCCGATCGCCAGGATGCCGAACCCGATCCCCCATAAGATTTTCTGGGTCAAGCTGCGGTCTTCCCACCAGGTATCCATATCAAAGCCATGCCCACGCTCCCGGCCAGGACGCTGGCCCGGGCTCCCTTTCGCTTCCCTGTCGCTATTGCCGGCATCATCCGGCCCGCCACTGCGGGCGCTCTCTTGTTCAGACATCTCCTACCTCCTCCGGGTCCAACCCGGCAAAACCATCGGGTGCGTGCCACCGCCCGTTCCCGTCTGTTCATTGCTCGATCCAGTGTCTCAAGGCCCGGGAAAGGTTACGCAAGGCATACCGCTTGCGGGCTGTCAGGGTATCAATGCTTTCGCCCGTGGCGTCCGCTATTTCCCGAAACGTCAGGCCGCCGAATACCTGGGCCTCCACCACCTGCCGTTGGGCTGCCGGCAAGGCACGCAGGGCGTCGTTCAGGGCATCCACCAAGCTGCCCCTCACGAAGCCATCCATGGGATCCAGGCCGACCTCGGCTATGATTTCCCGCAGGGTGTCATCGGTCACGTCGATTTCACCGGATGCTGCGCGTACCCGTTCGTGCCGCCAGGCATCGATCAGCCGCCGGCTGATCAGGGAATTGATCCAGGCCGACAGGTTGCGGATACCAGCCACTAGGGGCAGGCGCTCCATGACCTCGGCATAGACGTCATGCACCAGATCCTCCGCCTCCTCCAGAGTACGACCGGCAGCGCGCAGGCGGGCCAAGAGCCGCGGTTTCTCGCTCTTGTAGGCCTCTTCTAGCCGCTGGTGTGCATCACTGTTTTCCGGTGGCAGATCATGATTCATGACGTACAGGTATATCGACGGCTGAGACTCTCTTTTGGTGTATTGAGTTTTTCAAAAGTGGGCGCGTGTAGCCGGCGGGCGGACGTCTGAATACGTCGACCGGCCGCTGGCAGAGAGCCACACACCGGCGAATTGGCCAGCCGTAAGCGGCTACCCATGTGCCGCATCAGAGTTTGCACGGAGTTCACGCCGAGACCCGTTTCCTCGGACCGGTGTGCAGCAGTGGTTCTTCTTCTTCGACGTCTTTGGGTGTTCCCCATTGAAACGACACCAAAACAAACACTGGGAAGTACAGCAGGCAAGCAACAAAGAATCGTTCGGCCTCGAGGCTCGGTTGGATCCTCACCTGCCAAGGACAGACATTGCGGTCCAAGAACAGGTTTCTGGAACCTATCTTCCAAAGTGCGCCCGAGAGGGACTGCATAATATAGAGTCGAGCTGCCGCCTGAGACCAGTTGACCCTACCACTACTGTGGTACACACATGCGCCCGTTTGCAGGCGCAGGCCCCGCGTTCAGCCTCAACGGCACGTTAGGCGTCACTTCGTTATCCACAAGCTCTTCCACCTGTCCAGTTTTTGGGGTCCATTTCATCTTCCGAACCTCCGGGAGCTCTACCTGAATGCGAACTATATCCGGGAACTTCCACCCGAGATCGGGAGACTTTCTAAACTGGAAGTGCTGGATTTAGGTCCTGTCGATCCCTTTACGTCCGGGAATAATCTCAGTTCTTTGCCGCCCGAAGTCGGAGCACTTCGCGAGCTCCGGAAATTGAATCTCCAGCAAAATAAACTCGAGCAACTCCCTTCTGAGATTGGAAATCTTACCAAGCTTATTTTCTTGGGCGTGGCAGGAAATCAACTCCGCCAATTCCCCCGCGAAATACGACAGCTCCGGAGTCTCCAAACTCTTGACGCCCGGGGGAACGACTTTGAAATCATTCAGGATGAAATCTTTGGGCTGACGAGTTTGCGGGAACTGTCGTTCGGCGACTATGGAGGTGCGCTCATATGGAAAACGAACCGGATC
>JBFMGN010000489.1:0-3577 GCA_040752435.1 Spirochaetota bacterium | reverse complement strand
AAGGAAAGAACATCCTCATTTTTCCGGAAATGCCTGGCTTCTTTAAAAATGAAGCTTTGAATGAATTTGATTCCGGTTTTATTCGGCTTGCGCGATGGTTTTTTTTACGAAATAAAGAAACGGTTGCTTTTTATCCAATCGCGGTAAATAAAAAGAAAAGCGTAATAGAAATAGGAAGGCCGGTGCAGTTTCAACCGAATACCCCCTTTAGCCAGGAGAAAACACGGATTAAAAAAGAGCTTGAAGATACCATAACTGAGATGTA
The DNA here is from genome assembly GCA_040752435.1 of Spirochaetota bacterium. GTDB lineage: Bacteria > Spirochaetota > Spirochaetia > SPDA01 > JBFMGN01 > JBFMGN01. The sequence continues at coordinate 3,312 of JBFMGN010000489.1, read as the reverse complement.
TTTTTCTAATAAAAACGAGAGTGGTAATTTAAAGAGGTGGTATGAGAAAGAAAAAAGTGCTTATCCTGATAGGAAGCCCCCGGAGGAAGGGAAATAGTGCTGTTCTGGCGGCACAGGCCGCCGGCGGAGTTGCATCGGCCGGGCAAAGTGCAGAACTGGTATATCTGCATGAATTAACCATCGCACCGTGTGATGCATGCGACGCCTGCCAGGTGGCAGACAAACTCTGCCTACTGGAGGACGATATGCAGGCTCTTTATCCGAAGATATTAGAAGCTGATGCCCTTATAATTTCGAGTCCTATCTATTGGTTCACTGTTTCTGCCCAAACCAAACTTTTTATGGATCGCTGTTATGCGTTCGGTAGTCCTGAAGGCAATCAACTGAAAGGGAAAAAAATCGGCGATTGTTATTCTTTAGTCTTTTCCAGGTCGCAGATCACAAGAATTTTGCCTTTCCGTATAAGATCGAGATTTTTTTCACTTGCAAGGATTTTCCGGGCAGTCTCATTGGGAATTATGATATCGGTCTTGTTTTTTCCGAAAATACCTATCCCAAGGGTGCGTAAAGGTGTAAGCCCAATCCGGGTGGAATAGGGCTTTTCATCCAATGAACTGGTATAAGCGGCGAAACCCCACTGTAACATTGCCTCGGTTGATGTCATTTCTGCAGATGCAACCAGATTCATATCCTGGTCGAAAATTTTTGGAAAAAAACACGGTATCAACCCGGCTTTTTTATTTTCACCGTAAACGGGGAACTCGCCTTTCATATAGATAACAATCCCTGAAAACTGATTTGTCGGTTCAAACCCGAGCAGCCTTGGAGGCTGGAAAGCATTATGATGTTCTAAAAACGGAGTGATAATATCAGGGTAGAGTGAATACACATACTGCACGGTAAAAGCCGCCAGGTCCCGGGTAAGATGGCTTAATACTTTCCTCCCTTTTGCGGCAATCGATTCGAAGGAATCGAGAAGTTCCGGTTTTTGCTGAACCAGGTCTTTTACAAGAGTGTATGAATCTACAGGCACGGGAAAAAGAGCATCCCGCAATAACAGTACGAGGCGCTGATCGATTGCCAGTTCGGCCTTGTTCCGGGCGTTTAACAGATTTATCCCGGAGCTTGACAGATCCGCACGGGCATTGATGGTTAATGTGCCGTTTTCCCAATCGATAGAGCTGTCTGAGGTGATGTTTCCAAGGGCAAGCGAATGAGGGGGAAGGAAGCATACAAGGGCCGCCAATGCCAGTGAAGTGTATATTCTTTTAATAAATAAAATACCTGCTCTCACTGGCAGTAACCTCCGGTACTTTCAAAACCTGATTTTCCTTTAAAATACCGTTTAAAGATATATTATTTTTTAAGGCCAGTTCTTCGACTCTTATTTGAAACCGTTGAGCAATATGCCATAATGTATCACCTTTCCGAACAATATAGTCGCCCGTAAAGGGTGTGCCTGAAGCACTGCCTGCAACCACCGATGATATATTTCGTCTATAAGGGCCGACCTCTTTCAATGACGGGATTACGAGCTTGGCGCCGATTTTAAGGTAATCGGGATGGACACCTGGGTTGTATTTAGTGATCATAGGCACAGTTACCCCGAAATGCCTGGAAAGGTCGTAGAGTGTATCTCCGCTTTGTATCACATGAATATAAAACCGCATTAATTTAAGCCGTTTACTGGATAATGTCTCTTTTACAACATCGGAAAATTGTGATGGAACCTTCAGGAAATAAGTTCCTGATGCCGGAGGTGTAACACCGTAGCGGAGTTCAGCGTTTCCGCTTTTAAGAATCGAAAGAGGCACGCCGGATTCCTGGGAAAGTATTCCCAAGTCCACCGCCTGATCAAGCTCAATTCGTTCCCATTGCATTGGGGGAGTCCAGTTCAAAGGCAGGCCGTTACGCCCTGCATACGTACAGATACTTGCGATTGCCAGAAATTTAGGTACATAGTCGACGGTTTCCCGAGGCAGATATTTCCTTTTTGCCAGTTCCCAGAAATCCCTTATATCCGTTTTTTCAATTATTCCAGTAACCTTTCCCAGGCCGCAGTTATAGGCAGCCAGAGCAAGAAGCCAATCACCTAACCGGCTGTAATTATATTTGAGTTTTTCAAGGGAAGCATCGGTGGATTTCCAGAAATCCCGCCGCTCATCAAGCCAATCATTTATCTGAAGATCGTACGACGATACGCTGTTTTGCATAAACTGCCATAAACCCGCAGCACCGGAACGTGAAATAGCGTGAATATAAAACGCCGATTCAACTATGGGCAGGTACATGAGCTCCCTGGGAACCTGATAGTATGCGATCCTGGATTCTATATAGGTAAGGTAGGGCTTCCCCCTCTCTAGAACTTTCTTAAGCCATTCCAGATTTTCCGGTTCAAGGTATTTATTGATATATTTCCGGAGGGTATCATTCATTGGTAAATTCAGGGAATACACAGCCGGACCCGCGTGCCCCTGTTTCGGTTCATGTGCCTTTCGCTCAGTGCGGGACATATCTTTCAGGATTTGCCCGCCCCTGTTTGCATTTTGAATGCACGCCGCCATTTGAAGGGCGTTAGGTGGGAGAGGTTCTGAGAAGGCCTGAATCCCGGCCGACATACTGGCAAGTACTAAAAGTAGTCTCAACAATAATTTTCTACCCACCTTTATAGCCCTAAGAAATTTCGCACAGAGTACACAGAGATTAAGGAGCGCAATAAGGGTACAGGCAACATGCAAGGCTGCACCTCCTTTGATTATAATACTGAAAGTCCCATTCCCCCCTGTCCTCTCCGTGCCCTCTGTGTTCTCTGTGCGGAATTCTTCTCCTTCTTCTTTTCTCCGTGTTCTCGGTTCGAAACCTCATCTCCCCGTAGGGGACTATCCACTAATATATCACCAGGAACAGATTCATTGACCCTGTTCGGAACTTGCGAAGGGCTTTTCACCAAAGTAGATGCCTGCCCACTCCCACTGCCCGTGGCGTTCAGGGTCTGCCGGAAAATTGATCTTCCTGAAATAGAGGTACCATGTGGAAATCCTGAATGACCATCCCTCCGTTTTGAGATATGCTTCCTGTGCGTTCGAATTTTTATCCAGGGCTGGTGCTGTCCAGACGCTTGGGTTCAGAAACGCGTTAAGATGGTAAATAAAATCAGCCTCTCCTTCCGCCTCTTTTTGCTCCCAGGAACGTGTGAAGAAGTTGACTTTCGCCATAGATTTTGCCAGTTGGTTTGCGCTTACGTTATAGACCGCCCCTTTAATTTGTTTGACTAATTCATCCAGGTTTTGCATGGTCCAGTTTTTATCTTCA
>JBFMGN010000488.1:0-3579 GCA_040752435.1 Spirochaetota bacterium | reverse complement strand
CGATCCGATACAAAAACGGTTAAAGCCAATCTCGGCAGTTATCGGTGGTTTTCTATCAAGTGCTAGAAAAACGACAAAACCAAAAAGTATTACTTCAGATTCTCCTGTTATTTCTAATAGCAGGAGGACAAGCGTGGGTAAAGTCGTTGTGCGAGCAACGTTAAAAAATGGAGTTGATGAGGCATTAGCACGGCGTGGAAAGATCTCGAATAAAGCGATCCGGGGAATTACAGTCGATGCTTTGGTAGATACGGGTGCGGTACAATGTGTTATACCGTCTTTTGTTGCGCAAAAACTCGGCCTGGCCGAAGTCGGCCGGCAAGTAGTGAAATACGCTGATGGAAGGGAAGAATCTGTTCCGTTAAGTGAAACAGTTGTTTTTGAAATAGAAGGACGCCGATCTGCGGAAGAATGTCTGATTCTGGGGGATGAGGTGTTGATAGGGCAAACAGCATTGGAGAAAACCGATCTGCATGTGGATTGTAAAAAGAGAAAACTTGCCGGTAATCCCGAACATCCCAACCAACCGGTAATTACTGTTAAAAGTTACTATCCCACGGCCAGGCATCTTAACATCAGAAAATAACGATGGTATGATGTAACCGGAAGAACAACAACAATTATTGACGGCGATTCTTAAGGAAACGTGTAATGAGTACTTTACCCCTTCGACCCTTGCCGTATGAGGGTCTTTTGGATATACGAATGGAGGTAATTTTATGAATACTTATACTGCTGTTATTGAAAGGGATGGAGAGTTGTATATTGCGTTCTGCCCTGAAATACCGGGTGCAAATGCGCAAGGAGAAAGTGTCGAAGAATGCAAAAAAAATCTTGCAGAAGCAATTGAACTCATATTAGAGGATAGGTGTGCAGATTACCTAAAGAGGCGTACCTGCCGAAGCAATTAAAGATGTAGTGGAAGTGTGAAAAGAGAAAGCTTTCTTAAGGCTTTTGAGAAAAAATAAATGGTAAGGTGAAAAGCAAATAGGCACTATGGATTATCTAAGGAAAACAGAGTGACATGAGACTATCCGATACAGAAAAAAAGGTAATCAAGAAAGCGGTTTTTGATAATTTCGGCCGGAATGCCCGCGTATTCCTGTTTGGTTCAAGAGTCGACGACACTAAACGGGGTGGTGACATCGACCTGGTAATCACTATTAAAGAAGATGCCGATGAGAATAGACTGGTCGTCAACGTCGCGCGTGAAGAGGGAGTGGAATTGTGATGGAAGCGCTAAAAAATACACTTCAGTCGGCAGTCAGCGAGTGTGATACCCATATACAAAAGCTTCAACGCGGCAGAAAACTGCTGAAATCCCTTTTCCCCTTATCGGTTGAAATTTTCCAAAACCTTAATGAAGAACAAATTGAGCATATAGATCAGTTTATCTATCGGTTTATAAAGTTGCAGGATTCCATGGGGACCCGTCTGCTGCCGGCTCTTTTTACTTATGTTGAAGGAGATGATCGACCCCGGCCTTTTTAGATATATTGAATCGGTTGGAGCAGCTTGAAATCATACCGGGTGTAGAAACCTGGCAATTTTTCAGGAATTTAAGAAACAATCTTGCCCATGGAAGAAGAAAAAACAATACAGCTATTTAAGGAAGAAATATTATCCCGATTTTCCGATAAGGTTTCTGCTATTTTGTTATATGGTTCAAAAGCTCGGGGAGATTACGGCAAAGAATCAGATATAGACATTCTGGTTGTTATATCGGCTGGCGATTGGCGAATAGCGGATCAAATACGTACCATTGGGTATGAATTGGATGAAGGCATTGATTATAAATTTTCTATTCAAGTATTACCGGAAAATCGAATCAAGTACATGCGTGAGCATCGCTTTCAATTCATAGAGAAAGGTTGAATCATGGTTAAAAAAGAAGTAATATAAAAAGGAAAATTATATGAATGAAATATTATTTCTGGCTGAAGAAGACCCTGAAGGTGGTTTCACTCTATATGAAAGATGAGCGCTACGAAACCGCCGAAGTTATTTTGCAGGAATGTTTCTGGGGCGATTACCATATTACCCCGGAAGAACTACTTAAGCGGTTTGATTCCGGAGATATCGGTTTTAAGAGGTTTATTTTTTCTAAAGTGCTTAGCAACAGTTCGCATCCTTCAAGGCATTTAAGGAATATCTTTACAGCCGAAGAAGTACGCGCCCTCCTTGACAGGACTGCCATATCGGCTGAAAGAAGACGGAATAGGCGCCTTAGTCTTATCCGCGCAAATATTCTGGAAATGGGTGAAGAGATACCGGGATATTCATGGAGAAAAAAATAGAATATAAAGAGTTATACAATAATCAGGACAGGGTACTTGATGCCATCTTTCAGTCCGGAACTGTATTTTATCTCACCGGCGGGACGTGTCTGGGTAGATTTTACTTTGAAAAACGGTATTCTGAAGATCTAGATCTTTTTACCAGCGACAATACAATATATCGGGAAGAAGTCCGCATCCTTTTGGATAAACTGGACAACCAGGGGATTGAGGTTGATATCAACGTGGATACGCGGGATTTTGTACGGATTACAGCGGATTCGTTCCTCCAGATAGATATGGTAAACGACAGAGTATACCGGCATGGTCGTTCTGTGCGAACCGAAAAGGGATATATGATCGACAATCTGGAAAACATAACCGCAAACAAAATTGGCGCAATCATCAGCCGGGATGAGCCGAAAGATGTTTTCGATCTCTATATCGTTTCCAGACATCGGGCTTTTCATTGGTCCGAAATCTTAAGCATTGCAGATAAAAAGAACCTTTTAGATAAAGAATTGATGGAATACAGGCTTAGAAGCTTTCCACTTGACCTTGTAAATACTCTTGCAGTAACCGATCCGGTATTTCTGAAACAGTTTTATAAGGATTATCCTGTACTTGTGGCAGAGATTATAAACGAGAGAGAAAACAGTTTGATAGGAGCAGCCGGATAACCATTGTAGAGAAAGCTGCTATGAGGAAACAGAAAGTGAGAACCGAAGAAAAACTTCATAGGAATGGCCGGGAAGATTTTAATAACGAAAGTGATGTTGATCTCCTCATACGTGTGCGGCCGGAAGCAAAGTTATCTCTTTTTGATCTGGTTGATATGCAGCCGATGTTGTCCAAGCTGGTGAATCGGCAGTTATCGGCGGTTTTCTATCAAGCGCCGGAAAGATCGGTTTTATTAAGTATGTTGGAAAAACAAAAAAAGGTTAAAAATGCTCTTGCTTCCGAACTTGAAAGTATTAAACGGCATATTGTAGAGAAATTTGATCCTGATGAGATTGTTCTTTTCGGTTCCCTGGTCAGGAAAGTAAAGAGTACCAGGAGAACAAGTGCAAATCTACCATGAGGCGGAGTAGTTTGCAAAATATCATGGATACGGAAAATAATTCCATTCAAAGGATATCGAATATAGTCACGAAGAAAGATTGCATATTTCAAGCGGCGGAATTTGCCGAAGCTTATAAAATAAGAAACCGGAACGCTGAAACACTCTTAAAAAAAAGGATTGCCGGAGCGGAAACTTTTCTTACCAAACTGGTTGAAGCCTTTGTATCAATTGACCCTGAGA
>JBFMGN010000487.1:0-3586 GCA_040752435.1 Spirochaetota bacterium | reverse complement strand
ACCCCTTCCATACGTACGGATCACAAAGCCCTGCTCAGTATCCGTGACTATATCGATCGCAATGGGACCTTAGAAGGCAAAAGGCTTCTGGAGCATTTCACCAGTGCTCCCTTCGGGTGGTCTCCTGATACCCTTCGATATCTGGTCGCGGCATTTCTTGTGGCAGGCGAGATCAAGCTCAAGGTCGCCGGCCGTGAAGTAACGGTCGCTGGCCAACAGGCAATCGATGCCCTTAAATCCAATAACACCTTTAAACCCATCGGAATTGCCTTACGTGACGAACGCCCTTCCCTGGAGGTTTGCGCCAAGGCAGCCACTAGGCTTACGGAATTGTTGGGGGATATCGTTCCACCACTTGAAGGGGATATCAGCAAGGCCGTAACCAAGAATTTTCCCCATATCCAGCTGCAATTGGCTCCCCTTGAGGGCAAGTTGGTAAATCTGGACCTTCCTGGTGCCGATAATATACGTTCCTTGAACAAGGACATTGCGGATATCCTTTTTACAGATGCGTCCGATGCGCCTCAAAGACTGGGTGGAGAGGAATCGTCCTTGTATGAAAATCTCAAATGGGCAAGGGAAGTTGACACTGCCTTTAAAAACGGTCTGGAGGAAACTGTACGATCCTTGCAGCAGCATCGACACCAGATAGAAGAGCTCCCGAATTCTGGTGTCCCGGGAGAGTTAAAAGAGGAATTGGCAGAGGAACTCTCTCTTCTGAAAGATCGACTCGGTAAAAGGGATTTTTATAAACATGCTCCAGACTTGAATTCGATGCTGACAAATTTTAAAGGTCGCACAAGAGATACCGTTGTCAAAATGCACGGAGTACAAAAAAACTCTATTAAAGAAATGGAGCAGGATCTGCACCATATCCCTGAATGGGGCGAACTGACCCAGGAAGAGCAACGCAGTGTTTTGAAACAGATTGAAGAATTGCAGGTTGTGACTTCCGAGGATCTTCAAGGTTTAAAGAAGCTCATCAGTCAGGAATTCGTAATCCATTCCACTTTGCAGGATCTGCGAAAACGGATCGTTTCAATGGGCAGGGAGCGGGCGCAGGAAAAAGAAAGGGAGCGACGGGAAAAAGCCAAAAAGGAAAATGTGTATTTCGAGACTGTCTCCATTCCCAAAAGTGTCAAATCGCTCAAGGACCTTAACGATCTGCTCCAGGCCCTGGAGAAGTTGCGGGCTAGGGCTTTGGAGCATGACAAGGTGGAAATCTCATTCACTTTGAATCTTCCGGAGAATTAAGGGGCAAGGGAAACAATGATAAAATCTATCTCTATAAAGGACTTTACTGCATTCAAAGAGCTGGATGTCAGCTTGTCGGAAGGGATAATATTTTTATCGGGGCCAACAGCACCGGCAAAACCCATCTGCTGAAGCTGATGTATGCCTTGTTAGCTGCCGATTACTGGGAAGAATCTGCTCCAGATTTTGGAAGAGCTTTGTCCGAAAAACTGAGAGGTGTTTTTAAACCCGAGGAAAAGATCGGACGATTGTGCCGAAACGACGCAGAAAAGACGAATGTTCAGCTCCAAATCAGTCCTGATAAATCCATAGAAATTGCCTTCACAAGGGATATGGACGAAGCGGTGGTTACCGGTGCCGTAGAAGTTCAAGCAGACCGTCTAGCCGTTTTTATTCCTCCAAAGGAGATGTTGAGCAGTTTTCCGGGCTTTACCAGCCTCTATCTGCAACGGGAACTCGCAGTGGATGAAACCTATTTTGATCTGTGCCTGGCGCTTGAGACTCCGAAGCTGAAGGAAGGTCCAAGTGAGCTTATCGCGCATCTTTTACAAACCCTGGCAGCTGCTTGTGGCGGGGAATTCCTCCTCATGAAACAGCAGCGTTTCTACTATAAACCCTTCACCGGGCGGATGCTCGAAGTCGACTTGGCAGCCGAAGGTTTTCGCAAGTTGGGAATGGTGCAGCGGCTTTTGCAAAATGGCCGCATTAACCCAGGTGCGTCCGGGCCTCTTTTCTGGGATGAGCCCGAATCCAACCTGAATCCGTCCCTTATGAAACAGCTCGTAACCGTTCTGGTTGAGCTTGCTCGGAACAACCAACAGTTAATCCTGGCCACCCATGACTACGTCATGCTCAAGTGGTTCGATCTGCTCACGGGTAATGAAGATAAGATCACCTATCATTCGCTATTCAAAGGAAAAAACGGTGAGATCCAGGTAAACAGCACGGAAGATTATCAGCAGATCCATCCGAATGCGATTGACGATGCCTTCGCCAGCCTGATCGATCAGGATGTGGCCCGCTCGATGGGAGAGCTTGGCAAATGATAGTCACAGCAGACGGGTTTCAATTCGATTTCCAGGACGCGGTGGATGCCTTCGTATTCGACCAACAAGACAGAGGATCGGCACATTTTCATGGTCTTTCCCATGCCATGAAAGCTGTTGATCTGATTGTAGAGCTGGAAAACGACTATCTGTTTGTCGAGGTAAAGGATTTAAAGAAATCTCCCCTGGACTACTCGGACGGTGGTTGTTTTAATCACCTGCGAGAATCCTTGAAATACAAGTATCGGGATTCTTTCCTCTATCGGTGGGCTGAAGATAAGGTGAATAAGCCAATTCGTTATCTTTGTCTTCTCAATCTGGAGAACGCGTTCCTTTCTCGGATGAATAAGGAAGTCAAAAAACAGCTCCCGCTTGGAAAAGCAAATGCCAGGTGGCAAAGGCCGATTGCCGAAAGCTGTGCAGTGCTCAATCAGGAGCGTTGGAACCGAAACTTTCCGAAATGGCCGGTGCAAAAGGTAGAGTAACCATCCATTCAATAAATTCTCCGACACAGAGGAATTTGCATGGCGTTTGACCAGAATACCAGAAACCGGCTACAGAAATTTGTCGGAGAAGCAAAAGACCGTCTCATCCGTGAATTCACCCGCCAACTCCAGAATGACTATGGCATGGACCCTGGAACCGGCGAAGTGAGCGACCCTGGGAAATTGACCCATCTCGACGATGAAGGGATGGAGACGGCCCTTCTCTTAAGGGATTCCCTGGCCCACTATCTGGCATCAAGCCCAACTTCAGATAAAAAAGATGTTCTGGACCGGATTGTCCGCGAACAAGCCTTCACGGTCTTAAACCGGCTTTGCGCTCTCCGAATGGCCGAGGCCCGGGATATCATCATTGAATCGATTAGTAATGGCTATAATTCAAAGGGGTTTCAACTTTATTTCCGCCTGGCCGGCTCTTCCCTGGGAGAAATAGCGGAAGCATACAAATGCTATCTTTTCAGTCTCTTCGATGAATTTGCAGTTGATTTGGCGGTCTTGTTTGACAGGTACTCGCCGATGGGAAGGCTTTTTCCGAGGGATACCGTACTTATTGAACTCCTCGACAAAATCAACCACTCAGATCTCGCCAATCTGTGGGGGGAGGATGAAACTATCGGCTGGGTTTATCAGTATTTCAATTCCAAGGAAGAGCGGAAAAAAATGCGAGACGAGTCCGCAGCACCTCGCAATAGCAGAGAACTTGCCGTCCGCAATCAGTTCTTCACACCACGATATGTTGTTGAATTCTTAACGGACAATACCCTTGGGCGTATTTGGTATGAG
>JBFMGN010000486.1:0-3586 GCA_040752435.1 Spirochaetota bacterium | reverse complement strand
CTGTACCAAAGCGAGGATTTAACCCACATTGATTTCGGCGAGTATATAAAGGAGCTTACCACCGCGCTGTTACAGTCCATATCGCAAACTCCGAAAAAGGTGGCTCTTGATATTAATATAAAAAATATCAACCTTTCCATCGATACCGCCATTCCCCTTGGCCTGGTTTTAACCGAGCTTACTACCAACGCCCTCAAATACGGTATCGAGGCGAACCAGCAGGGAAAGGTGGAAATAACAATAAAGGATGATGGGGATATGTATGTAGTCTCTGTCAGCAATAGTGGAAAACCCTTTCCAGAGTATTTAGATTTCAGAGAAGCCGGCACCCTGGGTTTTCAGCTTGTTATAGCCCTGGTAAAACAACTGAGTGGAACCATAGACCTTGATACTTCCGATGGCACCACCTTTACAATCACATTTAACAAATCCCTGGCTGAAACCTTTAAGAAATTGGTAGACTAATCAACCAATATGGTATCTTAAGAGTACGGTGAAAGTACAATGGATTCTATAAGGTCTGATGAGTGGTTTCGTGCTCTTTTTGAAGATCTCGCAGAAGGGATTGCTCTTCTGGCTGAGGGCGAGATACTCCTGGCGAACAGGAGCTTCGCCCATATTTTGGGAGTGGAGCAATCTGAACTGAGTGGAAAAAGACTGGAGTCCTTTTTCCCTCAGTCACAGGTCAATACGATAAATAGAGTTATTGATGAGGCAGTAGTTAATGTACAAAAAACCTGCACATTGCGTTACAGGAAGCCGGGAGGCGGGAAAGACAAAATCAACTATGAAATTGATGTTTCGGTAAAACCAGTACTTATCGAAAATAAAAAGGTAATTCAACTGATAGTCCGTGATATTTCGAACATGACCGCAGAAAAAGAAATAAGGCAAATCAAGGCCCTGGAGCACTCGATTAGAGCCTCCGATGCCCTGAAACACTCGATAATGGACAGCCCGCCGGACATAAACATCTGGTCGGTTGATAGAAAATACCGCTATACCTTCTTTAACAACTCTCATAAGAAAGGAATGAAGCAGGTCTGGAATGCCGATATAGAGCTTGGTAAAAACCTCCTGTCCTACCTTACAGACGACGAATACCGGGAAGCCACGAAAAAACGGTACGACCGTGCCCTGTCCGGCGAAAATTTTACTACAATCACCCGGCTGAAAGATGTGAATAACAATACTGTATATTTTGATAATTACTCCAGTCCGATATATTCGGAGAACGGTGAAATTGCAGGGTTAACCGTTTTCGCCGTCAACATAACGGAAAAGAAAAGAATAGAAGAGAAAATTCAGGCTTCACTTCAGGAAAAAGAAGCCTTATTAAAAGAAGTCCACCACCGTGTAAAAAATAACCTTCAAATTATTTCCAGCATGATAAATCTGCAGCAGGATAAAATAAAAGATCCCTACGACAGGCAGGTTTTTCTTGAAAGCCGGAATAGAATCCACTCTCTGGCTTTCATCCATGAGATATTATACAAGTCCGAAGACCTCTACAGCATCAACATGAAACAATACTTTGAGACCCTGGTTTCGGCGATATTGAACTCTTATGATATCAGCCCCAAAAGGATAAATGTAGTCTTCAATATCGAAGAAATTAATCTTTCCATCGATACCGCTATTCCAATCGGAATAATCAGTAATGAACTTATTACCAACAGCATTAAATACGCTTTTCCGGATAATAGAGCCGGCAGGATAACAATCAACTTTACAATCTTCGATAATAAAGACATTCTCTTTTTTGTAGCGGATAACGGTGTAGGGGTTACGCAAGATTTTATGTATCAAAATTCAAAGTCTTTAGGCTTCCAGATAGTGGAAGTCCTTACCCAGCAACTGCAAGGATGTTTTTCCATGGTTCCCCTAAAACACGGAATTGAATGCAGAATTGTCTTTCCCTATTCCGGCTAAGCCGCACCGGTTTCTTTAAGAAGTAATAATCAATTTGTTCTAAAGAATATCAGATATAGCGAATAAACTGCGAGATGTTATCCAGTGAACTATGCCTCCCGGCTCCGGCTAAAGCCATCAAGGCCGCTCCGTAGGCCGCTTCTTCACTGAACAGGGGAAGTTTAAGCTCCAGTTGAAAGATGTTTTTTACAGCCGCCTGCATGGCAGGGTTATTCCGGAGGCCGTTCCCGGACCCGACAATTACACGAATTTTTTCCCGATATGATTCCGGTAATAGCCGGAATAAATTGTACAACTCCATTACGATACCGGTAATAAAGCCGGCCGTAAGATTTTCCGGTGTAAAATTTCCAATATCTATGTTTGAGATCCTTCCCCTGATTTCGGGCTCATGGCGTGTTCCGCTGAATCGCGTATCCACTGCCAGTCTGTTTCCCGTGTGAATTGCATCGATGGCGGCGGTATTCATAATGGAATAAAAATCCGCTGGATTAGTTACTCGAGGTGCGTGGGAAAATAGTTTAACGGTCATTTCAAAAAAATCTCTTAACAGCGTATAGGCTCTGCCTCCGCAGAGAGGGCTGCCGGCCAACAGGTAACCACCCCCGGGATAAGGCCTTACCTCTATACCCGGAGTAAAGACAAATTCTTCACTGAAGACCGAGACCTGGCTGCCTGTTCCGATATTCAGTAATACAGATGTTTCTTTATCCCTGACAGAACCGATGAAACTTGCCTGGTTATCCCCTAAGGCGGGGAATACAGCCACCCGATCGCGGGTAACACCTACAGGCTCAACAGAACGGATTATCTCTGGTGCAAATGAAACATCAACCTCAGCCCGGCGTAAGGCATCAAAGTCAAAATCAAGGGTATTAAAATTGAAACATCCAAGACTCTCAGCATTGGTTAAATCCATAAGTGGAATTGAGGTTGAGGAAAGCTTCATGACGGCATAATCCTGGATTGTACACAATCGGCGGGCAGCGTCTGGTATAAGACCGTGGTTTTGATTAAAGTAATGTGTGACCCAGCCAAAGCCGGTTGCCAGTCTATAGCCGGTCAATTCAGACAGTTTCTTTGCAAACGTCATCCCATCTTCCTGTAAATTACCCCGCCCGTCCTGCCAGGTAAACAGCGGGCTGACCGCGTCGCCGGATTCATCGACATAGAGGACACCGTGCATTTGTCCGGTAACTGCGATACCGGCGATATCCGGAAACTGTTTCTTGACCCCCTCGAGGAGCTCTTGTACAATCTGAATAATCTTATCCGGCTTCTGAATCCTTTCCCAGAAGGCCGAAGTGGGGATAAATGAGTCATTCGGATGGCTTATAGCAGTGATAGCTTCTCCGGTTGGGCCGTCAATTACCACACAGCAGATCGTAGTTGTTCCTATATCTATCCCGGCAAACTTGTCTTTTCTTGATATCATACCGGCAGTACTCCAGAAAGGTGGAAGCTTCACCGCGGTTAAGCCATTCGCCTCAAACCCGAGTGCTTTCCTCCTTAAAGATTTTAAAAAACTCTATTTATAAATAGCATGAAAAACGTAATTATTAAATCTCCATTTTGAAGAATAGGGTATTTGGTATTATCTTTTAGATGTAGAGAAAAAATGAGTTCGTGGTACCTTTCTTAAAAGGTAACGGTT
>JBFMGN010000485.1:0-3590 GCA_040752435.1 Spirochaetota bacterium | reverse complement strand
CGGCGTCTGCTTGCCGGTCTCAAGGACAGGGGACTGAAGATCTGCCTGTGGATCAACCCCTACATCTCGGAGCTCTCTTCCCTCTTCGCAGAGGGCAAGGAGAAAGGCTACTTCGCCCGGCGAGCTGACGGCTCGATATACCAGGTCGACTACTGGCAGCCTGGGGTTGCCTTCGTGGACTTCACCAATCCGCAAGCCTGCGCCTGGTACCAGGCCAAGCTGCGGGAGCTGCTCGACATGGGTGTGGACACCTTCAAGACCGACTTCGGGGAAAGCATCCCGGCCGACGCGAGGTTCTCTGACGGCGAGACTGGTGAGACGGTGCACAATCTTTACGCCCTGCTGTACAACCGTACCGTGTTCGAACTACTCGAAGAGACCAGAGGTCCCGGAGATGCCCTGGTCTTCGCCCGCTCGGCCACCGCCTGCGCTCAGCGCTACCCGGTCCACTGGGGTGGAGACTGCGCGGCCAGCTACGATTCCATGGCAGCCCAGTTGCGGGGAGGTCTCTCGCTCCTGCTATCGGGGGTCGCCTACTGGAGCCACGACATCGGCGGTTTTTTCGGTACACCGACCCCAGATCTGTTCAAGCGCTGGATCGCCTTCGGGTTGCTCTCATCTCACAGCCGCCTGCACGGCGAAAGCTCATACCGGGTACCCTGGTTTTTTGACGAGGAGTCAGTGGCTGTTCTCCGAAGCTTCACGGAGCTCAAGCTCCGGCTGCTGCCCTACCTGTACGGTTTCGCCAGGGTGGCCGCCGAGCTAGGGCATCCGCTCATGCGGCCGATGTTGTTTGAGTTCCCGCAAGACCCGGTTTGCCCATACCTGGACAGGCAGTACATGCTGGGTGAGCATCTCCTGGTGGCACCGGTGTTTAACGATCGGGGCGTGGCCTGCTACTACCTTCCCGAAGGTCGGTGGACCGACTTCTTCACCGACGAGCTGAAAGAGGGCGGCCGCTGGTATTGGGAGGATGTGGACTACTTCAAGGTCCCTCTTCTGGTGAGAGAAAACGCAATCGTGCCCCAAATGGGCAAGGGGGCCAAACCCGCGGAGAGTTTACTCGAAGGTCTAACCGTCGGCATCTACAGCCTGAGCGGTTCAGCCCGCTTCACCCTTTTCGACGAAGGGCAAACGGTAACGATCACTTGCACACGAGCCGAAAACCGAATCCGGGTCAGCACCAGTGAGCCTCTGCAGGGCCTGACCCTGCTCCTCAAAGGAATAGAATTCTTCTCCTCGGTGCACGGAGCAGCCAGCGCTGCGGTGCAGAATGGCCAGCTAGTCATCGAGGGTGTCAGCCCCGAAGTTGACGTGCTCCTTTCCTGAAACCTCAGACAGCCGTCAGCTCGAACGCGGAGGATTGTGCGGGTTCTTCGACGCGGCAAAGACAGGTTAAGGAATCGTGAACGATGCAGGAATGTTCTACGGCATTGTGACCCTGGTTCATAAAGTGGCGCCCCTGTCCGCCTAACGGCCCCCGCTGATTGTCTTAAACACGACACCTCGCATACACAACATCTTCGGTTTGGAGAATGGGTGTACCCGTGCCGAGGCGGTAGTAATGCCAGGATGTATGATCGATGATGGTTTTCTTTCCATATCGGTCAGAAATTGGCAATTTCAATGCATTGAGCCCGTCTATTATTTTTCCTGTTAACGCCTGTCCAGTAGAACGAATCGTTAGAAGATTTCATTTGGTTTTATTTCAATCTATCTGTATAATTCCTAATTATTCATTTTTATAATCCTGGTCGCATAATTCTTTCTGCTAAGCTTGGTAAAAATCTATTAATTACATACAGCAGCTTTACTTTTCCAATAAGAATTTCATAACTATCACACTTAAATTTTTTACAAAATTCATCGACTAATTCTTCAGGCGATATTTTTCCCGATTCTCTACCCTTAGTCATGGCGGTGTCTACTAATGAAGGGATGATCTCGAATACCTTAATATTTGTAGATTCCAATTGCCATCGCAATGATTTTGTAAAAATGTGTAGTCCTGCCTTGGTTCCGCAGTATACCGGTGCACTTTGTTTTGGAACTAAACCAAGCCCAGATGAAACGTTAATAATTGCTGCGATTTCTTTGGATAGAAGTTGTGGAAGAAACAGTTTTATTAAATAAATAGGCCCTATCAAGTTTGTGTGGAACTCAGTCTCAATCAAATCAGGTGAATTGTTTTGATCGACAAAGTTGTAATTATATTGAATTCCAGCATTGTTAATCAAAATATTTACGTCCATATATTTCTTTACTAATTGTTCCAGCATGAACGGATGGGTCATATCTGCAATTTCAGTCTTGATGTCAGGAAAATCATTTCGAATCTTTGCTAATTTATCTTTGTTTCTACCCGTTATTATGACTGAATTATTTTCTTTTAAAAATTTCTTGGCCAGCGCAAACCCAATGCCAGAACTACCACCTGTAATCAACACAATATTATTTGTCGTTTTCATGAGTAACTCCCAATTTAAATTTCAATAGTTACTCATAATGTAAAACAGACTCCTCTCAAATTCATTAACATAGGTTAAGATCTCTTTAATTTTGAGCGAATCCGACTTAGAGAGACGGGTGTGATTCCTAAATACGAAGCAATATAATGCTGTTTAATTCTTTTCTCTAATCCCGGATAGTCATTGAGAAACTTCAAATACCGTGTTTTTGCATCATCTAGAAGTAATTCGCTTTCACGTTTTTCTTTTTTAATGAACAGCGTTTCGGCCAGTTTTTGATTTATAATGTGCCAACAAATATGCTCAGAGGAGATTTTTTTATAAGATTCGTAAGGGGCTACAATTAGGGATGAATCCTCAAGTGCTTCTATAAAAAGCCGTGATCGTTCTCTCAATAACAAGGCACTATATGCCCCAACCATTTCATTTTCAACACAAAACGCTTTCGTAAATTCATCGCCATCGTCATTTAAGTAATAAAGACGTAAAATGCCCGAAATAATAAATCCTATCGTTTGTGGACGTTCTCCTGCTTTGATAAAGAATTGACCTTTATTCAATTTTTTATATTGAAATATTATGGATATTTTCTCAATTTCTGATTCAGGAATTTCAGTTATGGACCTAATAAAGGAGAAAAATTTATTATACCCTGATGTGTAAATTGATTTATTTGAAAGCATTTTTTTTCATACCTAATCGATAAACTGATGGAGCTTTATTATCTCATCATATATTTTAGGGCTAACGGTTGTGCATCAGCCGCCGCCTGGTCACACAACATGCCCTACAAGAACTGATACGACACATCAACGAGACCAGC
Organism: Spirochaetota bacterium; assembly: GCA_040752435.1. Taxonomy (GTDB): domain Bacteria; phylum Spirochaetota; class Spirochaetia; order SPDA01; family JBFMGN01; genus JBFMGN01. Next base: position 299 of record JBFMGN010000485.1, on the reverse strand, counting down.
AACAACCCAACCCTCGATCAGGCGGACGGCTGGAACCCGGTGTTAGCCCTGCTGAGCCAACGAAAACATCCAACACTAAAATTCCAGCAGATACATAGCTCCCACTTGTGCTTGCCAAACCCAAACCAGCTAATATCGCCGCGAAGGAAAGGATCGTCATCGGGTTTGTAAGGGTCAGGAAAAACGTCGAGGCATAAGCACCAACGAGGCCATTTCCTTTGGCTAGGGCTGCTTGTTCCGCAGGCGTTGACCAGAAGGTTTTGAAACCCAGATAACAAAGAAATACACTACCGATAAAG
>JBFMGN010000484.1:0-3598 GCA_040752435.1 Spirochaetota bacterium | reverse complement strand
AAACTCAAAAAGTATCTAAAAGTTTTAAAAATTGAAATGGAAGACCTGGTAGAAGATCTTAATACCCTGAAAAACCTGTATAATCGGCGGAAAAATAAAGGTGAAATTACTCATTACGTATTTCTGGAGAACTTCGGACTCTTAACAGAGGAAATTTCCGGTATTAACGGCCTCTTGTCTTTTCTCGAGACTGTTCAGACGGATAAATACACTACCCTGGATGAAATGATTGCGGATATAGACCGGATATTCAGAGAAAGGACCAAACACTACGGTTTTCCTGAAGCAGTGTATGTTCTTATTCATAGAAAGATGAAAAAAGTAACAAATTATGTTAGTCGCGAATAGCAGGATGAATAAATAACAATGTGAGGAATAATATGGATGTTCAATTTAAAGAACTGATAGAAAAAATTAAAACCGAAGGTGTAAAAAACGCCGAAGAAAAATCAGCCGAGATTATAGCCAAAGCCGAAAAAAAGGCAGCGGAGATAATCGAGCATGCCAGGCAGGAAGCCGATGATATCATCTTGAAAGCCCGTGAAGAATCAAACCGCCTGAATAAAACCGGCAAGGAAGCCCTTAAACAGGCAGGCCGGGACCTTATTCTTAACGTAAAAGTCGGGATCGAGAATCTTTTTAAAGCTGTAATCGCCCAAAATGTAAAAAAAGTTCTTGAGGATGCCATTGTAACTCTCGTAAAAACATGGAGCATAAAAAAAATCGCCGACTTGAAACTGCTTCTCTCGCAAGCAGATCTTGATAAAGTAGAGCAGCACTTGAAATCCGAGCTGGCGGAAGAAATAAAAAAGGGGATTGAGATCAAACCGTCCAAAAACCTGGATGCAGGTTTTTATGTAGCTGAAAAAGATGGCAGCGCATACTACAATTTTTCGGCTGACTTAATTGCGGAACTTCTTTCAGAGTATCTCAATCCTCGTCTGGCTGAAATCATGAAAGATGCGGCCGTTGGGAGCAGTAAACCTTGAGTCAATATTATTATACCGTTTCTTCTCTGCCTATGTTGTTGTTTGAATCCGAATCCACAATCGGCATTGAAAGATTTATCGAAACATGCAAAGAGACCCTGACCGGTAGAGATTTCGAGTTATTGAACCGCACACAGTTTACTATTAGTGAGCATATTGTCGCTAAAAATGAGGTTTTAAACAATTGGTATGCCTGGGAGACCGCGTTGAGAAATGAACTCGTAAAGCTGCGCGCGCAGAAAATAGGTGTAGAGGCTGCCGCTTATCATGTACCGGGACCTGACGTTTTGGGAGCAGCCGAGATTGCCAGGGAGGCTTTCAACCAGGAGTCGCCTCTCCTGGGAGAAAATGTATTGAACCGGGCGCGCTGGAAGGTCCTGGATGATCTTGAAGTCGGTCATTACTTTGACATTGAAAAACTGATCGTGTATTATCTACGCCTGCAGCTCTTGCAGAGAAAATCGAATTTTCGGAAGGAAATCGGGGAAACGAAATATACAAAAATTTACGAAGGAATAAGCCGGACTATTCAGGATAAAATACGATAGTACCTGCGGATAACATGTCCGCTGCGTTATGAAGTTATCAGGGTAATTGAATAACCGCCTTAAGCCTTGGGTTGTTTCGGGCGGAATATAGAAATAGTTTTATGGCTGGAGAGCACATATGAGTGGCAGTAGGGGAAAAGTAATTGGCGTTACTGGAAACATGATAACCGTCGAAGTCGACGGTGAAGTTTCCATGAATGAAGTCGGTTATGTTAACCTGGAAGATAAGCGTCTGAAATCTGAAGTTATCCGCATCCGAGGCAGCCGGGCGGAACTCCAGGTTTTTGAAATAACGAAAGGTATCGGAATCAACGACCCAGTCGATTTTACGAAAGAACTCCTGGCGGTCGAATTGGGGCCGGGGCTCCTTGGGCAGATATTTGACGGCCTTCAGAACCCTCTTCCGAAACTGGCGGAACAGTGCGGGTTTTTCCTCCAGAGGGGTGTGTATATACGGTCATTGCCGGATGATAAAGTCTGGGAGTTTACCCCGAAAGTAAAAACCGGGGATACGGTCACCCGGGCAGAAACTCTCGGCACGGTACCTGAGGGTATTTTTGAGCACCGAATAATGGTGCCATTCAACTTTTACGATACCTATACCGTAGAGTCTATCGCGAAAGCCGGAAGTTATACAATCAAAGATACCATCGCCGTTCTTAAAGACAGCCGCGGGAATACGCTTACAGTTACCATGGTATTCCAATGGCCGGTAAAACGTGCGATTGATGCGTATGTGGAAAGACTTAAACCTTCAGAGCCTATGGTTACGAAAGTAAGGCTTATCGACACCTTTATTCCGGTCGCCCGGGGCGGTACCTACTGTATCCCCGGTCCTTTTGGGGCCGGAAAAACCGTTCTTCAGCAGGTAACCAGCCGGAATGCGGAAGTTGATATTGTAATTATCGCAGCCTGCGGAGAGAGGGCCGGCGAGGTGGTTGAAACCCTAAGAGAATTCCCCGAACTTCTGGATCCCCGCACCGGCAGAACTCTCATGGAGCGTACCGTAATAATTTGTAACACTTCTTCCATGCCCGTAGCTGCGAGGGATGCTTCGGTTTATACTGCTGTTACTATAGCTGAGTATTACAGGCAGATGGGACTTAACGTACTGCTTTTAGCGGATTCCACCTCCAGATGGGCTCAGGCAATGCGCGAAATGTCCGGACGTCTTGAAGAAATACCAGGAGAAGAGGCATTTCCAGCTTATCTCGAATCAGTCATTGCCGGTTTTTATGAACGGGCTGGAGTAGTGCGTCTAAAGGATGGGAGTATCGGTTCGGTTACTATCGGCGGAACGGTAAGCCCGGCCGGAGGTAACTTTGAAGAGCCGGTTACTCAGGCAACATTGAAAGTCGTCGGTGCGTTCCATGGGCTCTCCCGGGAAAGGTCGGATGCGCGCAAGTACCCTGCCATCCATCCTCTGGAAAGCTGGAGCAAATACCCGGGTTCCGTGGATAAAAGTATAACCGAGTATGCTCGAAATCTCCTTTTCAGGGGCAATGAAGTCGGACAAATGATGAAGGTTGTCGGTGAGGAAGGTACAAGCCTGGAGGACTATATCATTTATCTGAAAAGCGAATTCCTGGATTCGGTGTATCTGCAGCAGGATTCATTCGACCCGGTGGACGCCGCCGTAAGCACGGAAAGACAGCGCCATATCTTTGAATCGTTGTTTTTAATTCTGGGATCGAATTTAAATCTCAAAACAAAAGAAGAGGCGAGAAGTTTCTTTAACCAGCTTCGACAAAAATATCTGGACTACAATAGCGCGGGATGGGAATCCGAGAAATTTTACGAACGTGAGAAAGAGCTTAAAGGCCTGTACTCGGAAAAGCAGACAGGCCTGGAAGAGAATGCTCAGCGAATTCTCGATTCGAGAAATGACAGAGGCAAAAGCATATGAAAAAAGTATACAGCAGAATTGAAGCAATTGCAGGCAATGTAATTACCGTCACTGCTGAAGGGGTCCGTTACGGCGAGCTCGCACTGGTAACTTCCTCTCATGGACAGTCCCTGGCAGAGGTAATTCGACTTATGGAGAACAGTGTTTCTCTCCAG
>JBFMGN010000483.1:0-3608 GCA_040752435.1 Spirochaetota bacterium | reverse complement strand
AACGCCTTGAGCTCGATGACTATGTGCGATATTTGTTGTCATACTATCGTACTGGGCTCGAACGGTTCGGCGAATTATGGCATTATGCAGACATCGTCACTGTCCTGCTGGCTGCGACCACGCTGATCAAACCGACGAATTACTTGGAGATCGGTGTACGGCGCGGACGGAGTATGGCGATGGTGGCAGCAAAAAGATCTGAGTGCAAGATCGTTGGAATAGATATGTGGGAAAACACAAATTACGCTGGCATGCCCAATCCAGGACCTGATTTTGTTCGTGCAGAAATTGGAAGGCTGGGCCATACAGGGCAGTTGGAATTAATTGTCGGCAACAGTCATAAGATACTCCCTGACTACTTTATGAAGCATCCAGATCTGTTCTTTGAGCTGATCACTGTTGACGGCGATCATTCGGAAAAGGGGGCAGCGCAAGACCTCAGAGACGTTATACCGTATCTGAAAGTTGGAGGGATCCTGGTCTTTGATGATATTTGCCATCCTGCCCATCCCTATTTAGCCCAGGTTTGGCATGACGTTATAGAGTCTGATCCCTGTTTCTCATCCTGGCAGTACTCTGAGCTCGGGTATGGTGTTGCCTTGGCAATCCGCAAAAGTGTATAAGAAGCATGGCAGACATCCTAGTCACTGGCGTTGCCGGTTTTATTGGACGGCATGTAGCCTGTCTGTTTTCGAGCCATGGATATGACATCGTTGGTGTTGATGTCCTTTCTCCTGAAGATATTTCTCTGCCCGGCGTGAATTTAAGGGATTACTTTCAACTGCAACTTCCTGATACAGAACTAAGCGAAATCCTGAAGCACTACGATGTGGAAGCCTGTATCCATTGTGCGGGGCGAGCTTCCATCGCAGAATCTGTCGACGATCCAACTCCTGATTTTTACAATGGCGTTCCAACCACGTTCGAGATTCTTAATGCGTTGCGACTCCATAAACCCAAATGTAGATTTGTCTTTTTGTCGAGCGCAGCGGTGTACGGGAATCCGGAAAGGTTACCAGTTTCTGAGACAGCCCCGGTAAATCCAATTTCTCCCTATGGTTTTCATAAGCTTCAATGTGAATTGTTGTGTAAGGAATTTTCTCAAGTCTATGGTCTGCGAACAGTCAGCTTAAGAATCTTCTCTGCATATGGACCCGGACTTCGCCGCCAGGTCGTATGGGATATTTTTCAGAAGGCTCTCAAGAATACAGTGCTTTCGCTGCAAGGCACTGAAAACGAGAGCCGCGATTTTATCCATGCCGAGGATATCTCGGGAGCAATCATGACCGTTTTGAAAAATGGGCTGTTTGAGGGAGAAGTATATAACATTGCAACTGGCAGGGAAGTAAAAATCTCTGAACTAGCAGAGATAATATTGGCATCTTCAGGCATCACGAAAAAAATCGAGTTTGACGGGATTGTGCCCGTTGGCGTTCCGCAAAACTGGAGGGCAGATGTGTCAAAGCTTCAAAACTTGGGATTCCTGCCTGTGATACCCTTGGAACAGGGAATAAAAGATTTTGTCGATTGGTGTAGGAAGGATGCTAAATGAATCGTCAGTTCACTTCGCCCGAGAGGGTTATACGGATTGCTTTTTATGATTTATTTAATCCAAACTGGTTTGCAGGTGAAAATTACCAAAAGAATTTATTCGTAGCCCTGCGGTCGCTTGAAAAGAGTGAGCAGCCGAGAATCACGCTAGTGACTCCACATCGGAGGCGTCGCGAGTCATCGCGGTATGCAGATCAGCTTCTTTCATATAGAGAGACGTCACGCCTCCAATTCTTTTTTACAATGGTACAAAACCGCCTCATGGGAAAATCACAAGAGGTTCGCGAATCGCGCCTTTCCAGAGTTCTCAGAGATAAGAATGTTGACTGCCTTTTTCTTAAAGGCCTGCCCGGGGATAATTTCCAATTGCCGACTCTTTTATGGATCGCAGATTTCCAGTTCTTGCGCATGCCGGAGATGTTCTCTGCCGAGGAAATCGATCAAAGAGTAAAAACTGCCACTCAAGTAGCCAAGAGTGGTAATGCCATAATTGTCAGCAGCCGGGATTCCCGTTCGGATTTTGCATCTTTTGCTCCAACTACGCTTCACAAAGCCCATGTTCTTTCCTTTGTAGCTCATGTGCCTGAAGATATATACAACATAAAGACGATTTCGATCTGCAAGAAACATCAGATTCCTGAAAAGTTTTTCTATCTGCCAAATCAGTTTTTCAAGCACAAGAATCACCGCGTGATCATTGATACCCTTAAAATCCTGAAAAAGAAGCATCCCGAAATTGTGGTAGTCTGCACTGGTAAAGGCTCCGACTTTCGACATAAGAACTATTATGAAGAGCTAAAGAAGGAAATCGTTGACTTTGAATTGGAAGATCAGTTCATCCATTTGGGTGTGGTTCCCCAGGAGCATGTCTATCAGTTGATGCGTCAGTCCATAGCTTTGCTTCAGCCATCGCTTTTTGAAGGATGGAGTACCTCTGTTGAAGAGGCCAAATCTCTTGGCAAGGCTGTGATTCTCTCTAACATACCAGTCCATCGAGAGCAGAAGCCACCAGAAGGCATTTACTTCGACCCCTATCAACCCGAGCAGCTAGCCCAAATTTTGTTGGAAGTGTATGCTAATAAACCGCCTGGACCGGACTTATCTCTTGAAGCACTGGCAAGGCGAGACCTCCTGCCGCGGATGCAAGAGTTTGGAAGGACTTTTATGCAGATTGCGAAAAGCGCTATATCTTGACGGAGAGGCAAAGATGTCGGGCCGCAAAATTACGATCGGCTTTGTAGCGATCATAGACCCCGTTTGGCTGGCAGGTACAAAGTACCTTATTAACTTATGGAGGGCGCTCAGGACCGCCTCAACGCATCGATACGAATTTGTCTTGCTCGTTTCGGAGACAGTGTCGCCAACGAAATACAGCCTTCTTGTTCCCTGTGTGGACCGTGTTGTCATCTATCCTCCGCCTCTAGAAAAGTCCATCTCCCTGCGTATCATTAGCAGGATCTATAAGCAGTTTTTCAACAAGCTGGATGTCTACCTGAGAAACCAAGGAGTAGATGTAATATTTGGCCTTCTTGCCATTAATAGGATCTATAAGCAGTTTTTCAACAAGCTGGATGTCTACCTGAGAAACCAAGGAGTAGATGTAATATTTGGCCTCCTGGATAGCGGAGCCAGAGTAACTCCGCGCATCCACTGGCTTCCTGATTTTCAGCATTTGTATTACCCGGAGTTCTTTGCCCCAGGCGAATTGGCGTCTAGGGCGGCGACCTATCCAGCAGCAGCGGAAAAGGCCACGATCGTGGTTGTCAGTAGTTATGCAGCGAAAAATGACCTGGCTAAGCTATTACCTGCTGCAAGCGATAAGATACGCGTGTTGAGCTTTGCCTCTCAATTGTCTGAGGGCGTTTTCGATGGCGACCCCGAGCAGACAGCGGATTTTTATCATTTACCAGCACGTTTTTTCTTCCTCCCTAACCAATTCTGGAAACACAAGAATCATAAGGTTGTGCTGGATGCACTTGAAATTGCTTGCAAGGTAGAACCGGCTCTCATAGTAGTTTGTACAGGTGCCACGTTCGATTCACGCGACCCTCTTTACT
>JBFMGN010000482.1:0-3611 GCA_040752435.1 Spirochaetota bacterium | reverse complement strand
AAATAATCAAGGGGATTTTTATGTCACTGATTTTTAAAATTCCTTTCTGGAAATCCGCAAAGTTTTCCCCGAATCGGAGAGATTGATCGGCCGGCTCGGCGCACAGAACGCCGCTTCCAGCAGCCAGATACGTATCGAGCTCTTGGGCATTGTTCCTGAGATTTCCAACCCTGAAATCATGGAGCTTATTGTAAAAAATACCGAGTCGTCTACCGTGTTCATGAACAGGAAATCGTAATTCTTACTATAGTTGAAGGACACAAGCTTTTAATAATAGACGAATTGGAGATTGATACGTAACCACCCCTTGCGTTGAAGCAGGAGAAGCCTTAAGCGCAGTACTAGTAGAATGTGAGCACTGCCCAGGCTGCCATTCTTCCTGATCCACGTACTTCATATGTTCCACGAGGAAGGAACGCCCTTCATACCATATTTGAAAAACATTTCCAGGATTTCTGTGATGTCTATGAAGCGACATACGCCGACCGGTACGGGAAGTTCCGTCTGGACCGCATCATGGAAGTGGGCGAACACTTCCTCACCTGCGGCGATTATAGCCAAGGCATAGCGCGAATACGGTGTACTAACCCGAAGTGTGGTCACGACTACTTTCGGCCGTTCTCGTGTAAAGGGTTTTATCTGTGTCCCTCCTGCAGTCAAAAACGAACTCTTCTGTTCGCTGAGCATCTGACCGAGGAGATATTGCTTCAATTACCTCACCGGCAATTTGTCTTTACCTTTCCGAAGGCCCTGCGTGTGTTTTTTAGGCACGATCGCAGATTATTCGCCGATATCTCCCGGCTGATCTTTCCCATGGTCCAGGAGTTTTATCACGCAGTAGCAGGAACCCCGATTCAAACGGGGATGGTCATAGCCCATCAAACTTTCGGTGATATGACGCGCTTTAATCCCCATTACCACGCGATCATCTTAGAAGGCGGGTTCGACCATGAAGGAACGTTTGTTTCTATTCCCTTTGCTGGACTGCAGAAAATGACCGCGTATTTTCGGAGAAAAGTCATCTGGTTGTTTGTAGAAAAGGAGCTCATTAATGAAGAATTTGCCCGCAATCTGCTCTCCTGGAAACATTCGGGATTCAGCATCGATAACAGCGTCCGCATGCTGGACAGAAAATCGCGGGAAAGCATCGGTCAGTACATTGCCCGACCGCCGCTTTCACTTAAAAAAATAACCTATGCACCGTTTAAAGGGAGGGTGTTGTTCCATACCACATAAAGTTATTGCTGTTATCCAGGAGCCGCAGGAGATCAAGCGCATCCTTCGCCATTTGGTCACAATCGGCCGATCGCCCCCGGGGCTCGATCCTGCTTCCATCAACTAACCTTTTTTCACCCGCGTCCTGTTCGGCGGGGGTGGTCTATCCTTTACCCTGCAGCTTCATGCGGCTTTGTGTTCATGTATGCGAAATTGACCAGTTTGTACGGTATAGGCAATCTTGTGGAAAAGATAAAAATGTAAGACGCTCCGCAACACCTTCATCTACCTCCAAACCTACAAAACATGGTTACAGGGCCGTCGCAATAAATAACCGGTTTTTGCATCTTATGGGAAGTATCTGTAAATCTCTTTTCTATTCAAACAGCGCACAAAAGTCACTGTGTCATTCTCAATAGTTAGTCCTATTCTATATTCACCCACTCTAATACGCCAACAGTTGCTTCCACCTTTCAGCCTTTTAAGATTAGATATGTCTTGCAGGTTTTGAGCCTTTTCAACACGTTCAATTGCCTCTTTGATGCGACTTAATAAATCATGGTTCTTGATGTTGCGAATATCTTTAGAAAAGCTGACCCTGAATTGAACGTTCACGCCTTCCTCTCAAAAAGTTTGAAAACCTCTTTTCGTTCTACCAATTCCGTAGTTTCACCTTCCTCTATAGCGCGAATAAAAGCCACATCCTCTATTGCATCTTCAATTGCATCGCGAAGCAAATCTTGACGCTCTTCAAGGACTTCAATTAAAGCTGTCTTAATTACATTCTTAAGTTGCTCTTGATTTATTGATGGTTTCATATATCATCCTCCAATCCTGTTTTATATAATAAGAATACCATTCTTGCATTGGATTTGCATTAGCATTTTTAATAAAACCGCATATGCCCGGTTGTAGCTGGTACTCTCTGTGAACTCATCGAGGATCTGAACTTTTCGTTTCCTGTTCTCTCCTCGATACCTTGTTGCCGTCACCTCTGTCAATTCTTTCCTCGATTTCATCGACCACCCCATTCGTGTGCCTCCATATATGCACACTTTGGACTAGATTTTAGTTTTGAGGCAACGACCTTTTTAAAGCTAGAAAACTTATGAGGCAATTCGTTCCCTTGACTTCCCGGATTATTTTTCCTACCATTCCGTGGAGTTCGTCATAGAGAACAGCGGCAATGATCAGTACAATGTATTCAGTTCCGTACCGGGATAGTAGCGCTTAAGTATTTCCGTATACGCAAACCCGGCGGCTGCCATCCCTGCCGCTCCGCTCTGGCTCATACCCACGCCGTGTCCCCAGCCGGCACCGGCGAAAATAAAGAACTCCGGTAAGCCCTCCTGGCCGATTTTCGGGACAACCATAAAGAGGTTGCTCTTTAGTCCGCCTAACACGGAGCGGATTTTATCACCTTTTACAGCATAATCCCCTCTGCTGCCGCGTATAAGCACAGCATTGACCCTGCCGCTTACCCCCCGGCCGCGGGTGGTAATAGAGAGTATCCGCCCGAGTTTATCTCCCATCCCAAGACGAGTTTCGAGTTCTTCCCTGGAAACCCAAAGACTCCAGCGATACGCGCTTCTGGAAGCAAAGCGAAGATCACCGCTGTAGCTTTCCGGCTCTGATAATATCCAGCCGGCCAGCTCATAGGGAGCCAGCGAACTGCTCCGTTCCGTATCGGGCGAATCCGGAATCCCCTTAAGAGAAGATGCAAACCCCCAGACGCTTTCACTGCTTTCGGTGTAGCCCCCGGAGTTGGCAGAATACACGGCATTAATAGGCTTTCCGTTTACGGTAAGTATCTGACCCCGGGTGGAATCGACCGCCTTCCGGGTGCGGATCGCCTCGTTACCCGCGCCTTTATACGAAGCCGAGGTTATCGAACCATACAAATCGAATCCCCTGGAGGCATAGCGGCCGAGATTTGCAAAGGTATAGGTACGGGCCGCCACAGCCTGGGCTTTTAAGGCTTCTTCGGGCCAGGCGGACGGCATTTCCGATGGCACCGCCGAATAAAGATACTCTTCTAGATTGAGTTCATTAATCAGGGTAATGCCCTCAATATACGGAACAACGTGCAGGTAACCCCGATACATCCGCGTTTCATTACCGGCAAAAAAATATCCGCTCCCGTCCTCCAGATCAAACACGGCCGTGGCTGCGGCCGGACTTTCATACCGCAACACCAGAGGCCTGGATGAAGTGAGAATTATCCGCCCTTGCCGGTCAGAAACGGTAATTCCATCGGCCGTGCTTATAAAAGAGAGCAGTTCCAGGGGCATGCCTTTGAGCAGTTGGACGCCGTCAGAATTTGACAGAGAATAGGCATCCCCCGTCTTTACATAGACCTGGTTGATTTTTTCGGCGATCCCTATTTTTATCATAGG
>JBFMGN010000481.1:0-3612 GCA_040752435.1 Spirochaetota bacterium | reverse complement strand
TCTGCCGCAGCGAAGGAAGAGATAATGAAGATCTTAATAAAAGAGGATCAAAAATGGAGCTGATTTTATGAGTCTTCAGAGCTGTCTCCGTTCGGAATGTATAAGAACCGGAAGCAGCGTTCGGAACAAAGAAGAAGTCCTAAAAGAAATCGCATCAATGGCAAAAGAAAGTGCAATCCTTTCCGCCTATGACGAGGATGATCTCTACAACGCCCTGGCGGAACGTGAAAGTCTCGGTTCAACGGGTTTTGGAAACGGCATAGCAATTCCCCACTGCAGCCTGGAAAACATAAGCGATTTTGTTATCGGCCTCCTTACCGTGCCGGGCGGGGCGGATTTTGATTCGGTCGACAATGAAAAAACTGTCATCTTTTTCTTTATTATTGGTCCTAAAAAAAAGCGGAGTCAGCATATTCATTATCTTTCTGTAATCTCAAAAATAGTGAATAACCGAAAAGCGAGAGAATTATTACTGTCGACCAATGATGAAGCGGCCATAAAAAATTTCGTCTTACGCTTGGCCCAATCTGAGGAAGAAGGTATCAGTAAACAACAGGAAAAGTGCCTGTTTCAGGTCTTTATCCAGAAGGAAAAATATTTTACGGATATTCTTCAAATTTTTTCATCCAGTGTCCCGGGATCAATTGCAGTAATGGAAATCAACAGCGCCGGATATTATCTTAATTCGCTGCCGCTTTTCGCAGGCCTGTGGCACGACGATAACAGAGAATATAACAAAGTTATTCAGGCTGTTGTTGATAAGACGCAAAGTAACGATATTATTCGCCGGATTAATATGGTGGTGGAAAATATTGAGACTGAGCCGGGAGTTCTAATAACGGTTCAGGAGCTCTATTATTCATGCGGGTCGATAGAATTTTAGCTTTTCCCTCTTCGATGGTATATAATATTTGTAAGATATAGTTTTACAATTTCAATCTAACAAGGAAAGGCATGAAAATTAGAAAATTAGAAGATAAAAAACTACCTCTTACGAATGACGGCTTCTTAAGTATTTTCTTTCTCGGTGTCGGAAGCGCCTTTACGAAACGGCATAACCAGACAAATATACTCATAATAATGGGCGACGATCACTTGATGGTTGATTTCGGAACAAAAGCCCCGCAAGCACTGTATGAGCTGGGACGCAATGTGACGGATTTAAAAAGCTTCCTTATCACCCACGCCCATGCGGACCATATCGGCGGATTGGAAGAAGCGATGCTTATGGGAAGGTATGTGGCCAAGAAAAAGCCGGTAATGGTGATCGGCAAAATATACCAGCATCTTCTATGGGATATGTCGCTGCGGGGCGGAGCCGCGTTCAACGAGGAACATGAAGGTTCGGTGCTGGGTTTCAGCGACATGTGGGAAATCCAGCACACGAGTTGGCTCGAGGGTTATCCACGGGAAACGCTTGGAACCAAAATCGGTTCCATCGATATAAAAATGTTCAGGACAAAACATATACCGGATTTTCCCGACAGTTGGGAAAGCTCCTTTTGGAGCTGCGGGTTAATAATCGACAACCGCATAATGTTCACAAGCGATACGAAATTCGATCCCGATTTGATTTATACATATTCAAAGCGGTTTAACCTGGATATTATTTTCCATGACTGCCAGTTCTTTAAGGGCGGGGTACACGCCAGCCTTGATGAACTGAATACCCTGCCGCCGGACATTAAGAAAAAAATGGTTCTCACCCACTACGGCGATAACTGGGAACAGTTTGAAAGTAAGGTCGCGGAGTTCGGCTTTTACGGTCTGGCGCAGCAGGGCTGCTTTTACGACTTCTGAGATGCCGGTTTCAATACACTACGGTACATCTCCTACAGTACCTCGGTAAGATTATAAGTATCCTGAATACCTTCTACTAAAACCCCGCCCATTCCCATGGAGAGGGGTATTTCTATATCAACTTCATACCTGTCGCCGATACTTACACAGTTCGCCGGCTTTACACCTATGGCTTCAGCCGCCAGGTGGAATGGGATAGTATGTGGTTTTGAAACGCCGGATTTATCAAGCCCGATTACATCCAGAAAATAGGCCTCTACCCCCAGGGCACGCAGAATTCTCTTCCCGGTACTGACAGGATTATTTGTCACTGTTATAAGCCCGTATCTCCGGGAAAGCTTTTCCAGAACCGCAGCCAGCGTCATATCAACTGTAAGATAATCTTCTGGAACTATGATGCTTTCTCTCCAGTCTGCGCTCGTCGGGATGGGGATTCCGAACTCCACAAAAGTATTCCCTAAAGACGGCCGTTTTCCGCCATTCCTGACGGCGAACTTTTGCCTGTATAAATCTATCTCGGCTTTCATTACAGAAAAACTTTTTCCCTTTTCTTCCGCAAGGCGTGAAATCAGTCCCGTTTCCTGTGCCTGTATGAATTCCTCACACTCATAGAGGGTATTATCGATATCAAATATGAGTCCTGAAATCTTTTCAGGTAAATTAAAAAATTTCATAGGCCGCCCATTTCACCCGGTTCGATCGTTGCTGCTCATTGCGTAAGCCCGCTCTTTTCCGGTAAGATTCTTACGCCATGAATATAGAGTTTCACTACTATGTAATCAATTTTCTCTGTAAATATGCCGGCCTCTCCGAATCCGAAACAACAATTATATCATACTCTTCCCAGATGGTTGATACCAGTATTATTTCTTATACGATCGATACCGGCCGGGGGTTTTATAAATCCCTGACCACCCAAAACTACGGGTTTTGGGATGAGTACTTTCCAAAAAATGTCTATATTCCCTTTCATTTTTTTCCGGGGGATATCGAAGAAACGGCTGCAGTCCGGAAGGATGGGGGAAAAAACCCATTAAGCTGCACCTCAAACTCAAAAGCTGTAAAAGAGCTTTTGATAAACGCCCTAAGGACAAGGAATCCGTACCGGGTAGGTATTGCTCTCCATACCTTCTCTGATTCCTGGGCGCATCAAAATTTTTCCGGTACCCTTGAAGATTGGAATATCATCGAGGAAAACTATATAATTCCGTCTATCGGGCATGCCCAGGCTCTTACCTCGCCGGACCAGTTCTCAAATATCTGGACAGATCCCCGTTTGATACCCGAATCCAGCCAAGTTCATAATCGGGGGCGTTTCCTGGCTGCCGCGGGTAAGATTTATAAGTACCTGTGCACCTATAACCAAAGGGCATTTGATGATGCACCTGCCATACTGCTCAGGCTTCAGGAAATAGTGGGTTCCGAAGGGCGAGAGAAACCCATGGAAGAACGAGTGCTGGATTTCATTATCGAAGAGGACATCGTAAAATATGACCGCCGCACATGGCTTGAAGAGGCCCTGCTGCTGAAAGACATGCCGTCGGACGATCAAATGTTCGAGGGCTACAGTAAACTGCTCTGGCTTAAAAACGCGGTTTTTTACCGGTCTTCCTTAATAAAAGATAAACCGATAAAGTCGAAGGAAGGATTTTTCAAGTCGGACTTTTACTACTGGAATGAAGCTGCCCGGGAACATTTGAACACCGCTAAGGAGATACTGCGAAATCTGCTGTAATTGTATTCACTTCTCCCGTGCCAAAAGCAGATCAGTGTAGTATTGTGTTTCTATCTTATCACGCGGAATGCCAAGCA
>JBFMGN010000480.1:0-3616 GCA_040752435.1 Spirochaetota bacterium | reverse complement strand
AAAATCGAGAATAGGGAACTGCTTTAGCCGGTTTGGACAGGAACAAACATTTTTTCTTTCCGGCTTGCATGACCTTAAGCGGTAAGGCTTTTTTCCCAGTACCGGGAAAGCGCCAAAAGCCCGGCACCATACGCCTCGTGGTGCGGTTTGTAGTCACTGAAAACTATCTCAAAGTCGGTGAGCATCTCCGGCAGAACCTGCCGGTTTATGGATTGTTTTACCGGTTCGGATATAAAATCTTTGAACAAAGATCCATATCCGCTCACTATTATTCGTTGGGGATTAAACAGTTTTATCAATAATACGCATGCGTCGCCCAGGTACTGCCCTGTCTCGAAGAGGGTCGATAATGCCAGTCTGTCACCGTTTCGCGCTTCTTCAAAAATTGCTTCCAGTGTAAGGCGATTCTCACCCTCAGCAATATATTTCTGAAGACTAGACATCACTCCTTCTTTCAACCTGTCGTTAACGACTTTGATCAGCCCCGAGGGGGATATCACGGTCTCAAGGCAGCCGACATTCCCGCAACTGCACCTGTAGTTATTGTTTTCATGTGCAATGTGACCAATTTCACCGGCTAACCCGTGAAAGCCTTTATACAACTGGTCGTTTATTATGATACCGGTACCCATCCCTATACTCAGTTCAATGAGTATAAAGTCGCGTATTCCCTTACCCAGACCATTGACTTTCTCCAGAAAGGCCAAAGCCCTGGCGAAGTCCTCAATAAAAACAGGCACTCCCATTTCCGCCTGAATAATCTCGGCTATATTAATATGTTTAATTCCGCCTACCTGAAGGCCTAAAAGCCATATACCCCTGTCTGTATCCACCATGCCGGGTACGGCAAGGCCGATGGCAACCAGGGCATTCTGGTTTGGAATAAAACGCGCTCCTGATTCTTTGAGCCGCCGGCATAACTGGACAGTGATTTCCTCAATTTTCAGTTTTCCATCAGCGGGAAGTTCTATTTTAAATGTTTGATCGAACATCAGGTTTTTCGCACCATCAACACCGACAATGCGAAAAGATTCAAGCTCAAGAACTACACCCATGGAATAGCAAAAATCGGGATTCAATTGATAGACAATCGACGGCCGGCCGCTTTTTGTTTTTGTTTTGCCTTTTTTGCCGATAAATCTTCTATTCTCAAGGTCGTTAAGGATGGATGAAACTTTTATCAGGCTCAATTGTGCGGCCTGGCAGATCGAAAACCGGGTCGGATTTTCAATGGAATGGATAGCTTTTAGAATTTGAACTTCACTTTTTGATAAGGAGTTTTTTTTCACTCGAAAACACCTTAAAAATAAAATATTATCCTGTTTTGTGAATAGTTTATATTGATTATTTAAGAAAATCAATCATACTATGTTCCGGCCGGGTATAAGTTTTTCATACTTTATATTTAAGTCGAAGATGCCCTTAAGGATACCGCGATGGCTTATTTCAATAATGAATAGGGTGGAGGATAAAAATGAATACGGGAAAAGATCTTGCAAGCTTAAAAGAAAAGGGAGCAGAAATACAACTTCTAGCTCATACCATCGCTGTTCTGAACTGGGATCAGGAAACGAATATGCCCCCAAAAGCGATAGACGAACGTTCAGAACAGATAAGCCTGGTAGAAGGTATACTGCACGAAAAGACTACGGATCCGGAAATTGGAGAATTGTTCGAAAAACTGGGGGTTACAGATAGGCAGCCGGGAGGAATGGAGACTCTTCCAGAAGTCGACCGTGCTTTTCTTAAGCGTTTTTACAGAAATTACAGGCGGAAGGTAAAACTGCCGAAACGGTTGGTTACGGAACTGGCAGGTGAGGTAAGTAAAGCCCAGAGTATATGGGCAACGGCAAAAAGCAAATCCGACTTTTCTTTGTTTGCACCTCAGTTGGAGACGGTTTTTAAGCTGGTTCTCGAAAAGGCTGAATGTATCGGATATGAGGAGCATCCTTATGATGCTCTCCTTGATGAGTTTGAACCGTTTGCCACTACCGCTAAAGTGGCCGACGTTTTTAATCGGCTTAAACCGTCCCTTACAGCTCTCGTAAGGAAAATTCATGGAAAACCGCAAATCGATGATAGTTTTCTCGAAAAAGAGTATCCCGTCGGTAAACAGGAGGAATTCGGTACATTTATTCTGAAAGAAATGGGTTACGACTTTAAGCGCGGCAGGCTCGATGTTTCCGCCCACCCTTTCACGACAACCCTCGGCCGTGATGATGTTCGGCTTACCACCAGGTACAGATCGGATTATTTTAAAACCGGTCTCTTTGGGATTATCCACGAATGCGGCCACGGGTTGTATGAACTCGGTTTTTCCGAAAGAATAAAGGGTAATCTCCTGGCGGATGGCGCCTCCTTAGGGATACACGAATCTCAATCGAGAACATGGGAAAATATAATAGGAAGAAGCCTGCCTTTCTGGAAACGGTATTACCAGGACTTAAAAAAAATGTTTCCCGATAATTTGGGGACAGTCAGCCTTGAGAATTTCTACAAAGCCATTAATAAGGTCATACCATCGTTTATTCGGATTGAAGCAGATGAAGTTACCTATAATCTTCACATTATCCTGCGCTTTGAGCTTGAAACCGCCCTTGTTGCGGGTGATATTAGCGTGAAGGACCTGCCGGAGGCCTGGAGAAGCGCATCCCGGGAGCTTTTCGGGATTACTCCGGATAAAGATGCCGACGGTGTGTTACAGGATATCCACTGGTCCAGCGGCTTGCTGGGATATTTCCCTACCTACACTTTAGGGAATTTATACGGGGCCCAGTTTTATTCAGTACTACGAAAAGATATCCCTGGGATTGATGACGAAATATCAACCGGTCGTCTTCGTACAGTCCTGAACTGGCTGCATGAAAATATCCATACTCATGGAAGCATCTATAGCGCCGATGAACTGTGCAAGCGAGTTTCAGGGCTACCTTTAAATCCCGATTATTTTCTTACATATCTGGATTCAAAATATTCAGACATTTATGAATTGTAACCTGTTTGATAGTTCCAACCCTTACTTCTGGATATTCCTTTCCGCCATCTTTTTTGGAGCTGCGACCGGTAAAAGTACGGTTAGTTGCAAAAAGAAGGAGAATTCAGAAAAGGCGAAAACCATCAAATGGACTCTAGTCTATTTGTATTTAAGCCTCTCCATCATCTTTGTTCTTGCAGCCGTATTTATTCCCGGAGCTCATCGTTTTAAGGATATTCGATTACTTTATTTTTTTGCCGCGATCTCTTTACTTTTTGCCCTGGGATTCAGATTTAAAAAAACCTGCGGGATAATTTTGATTATTCTCCTTTTCGGATTGTTCATTGGAAAACTTTTCATCCTTCAAGGATGGTCGTGTTTAAAGACTACGGGTGAGGTTATGAGTTTCAGGCTGCTGGCGAAACATGACGGTGTCATGAAACTAGAAATAACTGACCCTAAAAATGACTCGATTTTTATCAATGTAGAAGGTGACACATTTACGCCTGCCTTTCATGTCTTAAGACTCGAGAGCTATTATTTTTTTGTAGAAGGTCACCTATTATACAGTTTTGACCCGCCGCGTCTCAGTAAAAGATTATTAATTTGGCTTAAAAAAAACAACGGGAAAATACCGGGTTT
>JBFMGN010000048.1:0-11108 GCA_040752435.1 Spirochaetota bacterium | reverse complement strand
GATATGGAAAATCAGGAATATCTTCAGGCGATACAAACTGAGGTCTAAAATGTAAAATTTTCTTTAATAGAATTTTGCTGCTTTCTTCCAGATCAAGCGGATCCAATGGAGTTACTTTTACTTTAGTTAAATATCTTGAAAAAGGATCTACATCAACGGCTACCGAGTGTCTGCGTGTCAAGAGAGCTTCTACATTTGTCGTACCGCTGCCCGCAAACGGATCAAGTACAATATCACCTTCGCTTGAGTATCTTTTTATTAACCACCTGGGTAACTCTGGAAAAAATTTTGCAGGGTATTTATGCAAACCATGCGAAAGAATCGTCTGATCATAACTTATAAAAAGGAAATGCTCTCCATCTCTTACAGGTAAATCAGGCGGAATCTCGCCATCTACGCGTGTTATTCTTTCCCCAAATTCATTTATTTGTTCCTTCACGTTGGGCAAGCGATCATCAAAATTAAGAAATGGCTGTTCAATCTGAGGTCGTCTGTTATAATAGTTGGCAATTTTTCGCGCTACTTTGCTTTTTATATCATCAAGATCGATTGGATACGGCGGCATTTCCCCTCCCCAATGGTTTACTTAATAATAATGCACCAAATTTTCTGATACTTCAAGAGAAAAATAGTACACAATTACAATATTTACAGGTACTCGCACTGTTTATTCTTAAGGCTTCCTTTACAATTTTATCAACCTGTATGTGCGGGAACCAAGGCCGATTTTTTCCGCATGCGCTAATTGTACGGTTGCATCCAAGGACGGTCGGCTGGCCTCAGCGATGGTTTTGCCGAACTTTGCCTTTGTCAGATCGAGAGTCGCCTGATCGATTGCAACGGGGTCCGCGGCTGCGATAATCCCTACATCAGCCTGAATTTTACGCTGCTTAATATTCAGGCAGTCACAGTCTTTGGTCATGTCTGCCAGCACATTGATAAAGAAGGACTTATCCCGCTTGCCTTCCAGTACACCGAGGGCATGCTCGGCGACCTTCTTTTGAAGTTCGGTGGATCCGGTCCCCCAATTGTATTCGACTGAATCAAAATTACACACCGCCAGGCATTCACCGCAGCCGATACACTTTTCTTCGATAATAAATGCCTTACCGTCCTTTTCAATGATTGCATCTTCCGGGCACCATTTTATACATTTTCCACAGAAGGTGCAGGGGATGGTTTTTATCCGCGGTTTGATTGATGAGTGCTGCCTGAGTTTGCCGATCCTGCTGGACAGGCCCATTCCCAGGTTTTTAAGGCAGGCCCCCAGGGCATTTTCCACATGCCCCGTGGGATGGGAGACGGCTATAATGGTTTCTGCCAGTACAATCTCCCGGGCAATATTAACTTTAGCGTACAGCACCCCTTTAATAGGCACTTCTATTTCCGTGTTCCCCAGAAGACCGTCCGCCATAATAAAAGGAGCGCCGAATTTTTCGCAGGTAAAACCGTGGGTAAATGCATGCATTATATGATCGATTGCATTCGACCTTTCACCCTTATATAAGGTGGAGGTTTCTGTAAGGAAGGGAGATGCCCCCAGATTTTTTACTCGATCGACGATGACCCTGATTATTGCGGGTGCAATATGGGTATCATTATTCTTCTCACCTACATGTATTTTAATGGCAACCTTGTCTTTCTTTGCAATAACGGCATCGAAACCTGAGCCGGCTATTATTTTCCCCATGGCAGACAACCGTTCCTGTAATGGACTGTTCTCTGAAAGTTCGACCAAAAAAACATCCCCCTGTTCCACGTTTATCCTCCTGATGGAATATTGCAGTTTTTATATATTATTTAATTCTGATAGTACAATATACACACCCTGGAACTAAATGAAAAGGCACGGCGAAGGAGAATTCAAAAACGACTAAAGATTTATTGACCTGTATGTCTCTGTGCGGCTACCCTCTCCCGGCCCTGGACAGACCCTGCCGGTGCGCGTATTCCAGGGCATCATCATATTCCTTAAGGCCTACCCGCCGCCGTAAAGCCGGATGCTCTTCCGCTCTGTACACGGGTCTGAACTGGTCCATAAGGTTCAGGTATGTATTTGTTGAAATCTGCACGATAAAATCAATAACCCTGTTTGTTCCGGCGCAATCGTTGGGCAGCACCAGATGGCGTATCAAAAGCCCTCTATAGGCTATACCTCTCTTATCCAATTTAAGGTCGCCGACCTGCCTGTGCATTTCCCGGACTGCACTTTTCGCCGCTTCCGCATACCCCTCAATTCCGCTTAACTCGAACCCCCTTAAGGAGTCGGCGTACTTGATATCCGGCATATAAATATCAAAGACACCTTCCAGAAGCGTCAGGGTATCGGCCGAATCATAGCCGCCCGAATTGTAGACAAGGGGCACTTTTAATCCTTTCGGGACTGCAAGCAGAAGGGCTTTTACGATGGCATAAACCATATGCGTGGGGGTGACGAAATTGATGTTGTGGCAGCCCCGTTCCTGGAGTGTCAGCATCATAAGGGCGAGATCATCGTAGGATACCTCCCGGCCGCATCCAAGATGGGATATTTCATAGTTCTGACAGAAAATGCACCGCATATTACAATGGGTGAAAAAGATCGTACCTGATCCATGCCTCCCAACGAGGGGGGATTCCTCGCCGAAATGGGATTGAAACGAAGAAACCACCGGCACCAGACTGCTCCGGCAGAACCCGGTTTTAGTCCGCGTTCTATCCACCCCGCAGTTATGGGGGCAGATTGAACAACACTCTCCAATATCCAGAAGACTCCCGGCAATCTTTTCCAGTCTGCCGGACCTATACAATTGGAGATAACCGGGTAAAAGCTGCATATATCTGTAAAATGATAAGAAAAGCTAAAAAGGGAGTCAAGATTTCTTCGGGAATAGGCGTTTGAACAAACCCGGCAATTTTGAAGCGGCAGCTTCCTCTTTTTTATCCTTTCTCCGGGTGTAAGAAAGAGGCGGATGCATCTCAAGGACGCAGACACTATATGCAAGTTGGTTAGACTTGTTCAATATCGGATAAAAAGCGAGTGCCTTGGAGCCGAATTTTTCCATTACTTCGCTTTTTTTCCGTTCCAGTTCTAAAATAATACTCTGGTAGGAGAGATTGGGGAAAACATTATCAATTAAGTTGTTCAGGAGGTCGCCCTTATTAAGACCTAATTTGTCCAGGAGTTCAGAGCTTGCCTGGACTATTACTCCGCTTGCATCTGCTACGAGTAAAGGAAGCTTAATGTTGTTGACAAAAAACTCGTTTAACTCTGCCAGGGCGCTGATTTTAAGAGATTTTTTCTCATTTAGCGCATCCAGCTCATGGTAGAGGAGCTCGATTTTCCTGCCGATTTTCCCGAGTTTTTTAAAACTGGCCGCTGGGGTAAATCCACCATTACGATATACCTTTATTACCTTATCAAGCTCGTTAAGGATATTCCGGCTCCTTATAATAATCCAGGCATAAAGGAGTATAAGGATAACCGATGAAACGATGGATATAAACAGAAGTTCTTCAGCCACAAATTTAACGCCGTCAGGAGAAAAATTTTTTGCCTTTGCAAAAGAGAAATAGCCGATTAACCCTAAAGAAAAAATCAGCATGATTGTCAGAATTATGAATATAAAAGCGCTTTTTTTATTGATAAGTATCATACCGCTATCCTTACTTTTATGATAACTGATGCAAGGCTTCAATATCCACGTTTTTACCCACAATTATCAAAATATCGTTTTTATCGAGAATTTCAGAAGGTTTGGGAAAAATAATTTCTTCATTTTTAATCGGATTTCCGACTTCATCCACCGATATGATGACCCTTTTTATCGACACGAGATTAATATTAAACCTGTTTCTCAAGTCAAGTTGCCGCAGGCTTTTACCGATAAACTCGTCCGGTATGAATAACTCCGCGATACTTATTGTCTGGGACAGGGGGATGGTATCGAGAATTTCAGAAGCCATAAGCCGCTGTGCTATTCGGTTGCCCTCATCGATCTCGATATTGACCACTTCATTCGCACCGACCTGTTTCAGCACCTGCTGATGGATGTCCGACGTTGCCCGGGCAAAGATATAGGGTATGCCGATTTTTTTCAAAAGGGCAGTGGTCAGGATACTCGCTTCAATGTTTTCCCCGATCGCAACCACCGCAACATCTACATCATCGAGCGCAGCACTTGTCAAGGCTTCTTCATCCGTGGAATCCAGGAGCATGGCCTGGGTTACAGTATCTTTAACCTTGTCTATTAAAGACGGCTGATTATCAACGGCAATCACTTTACCGCCCTTTTCAGCGATTACCCGGCACACTTCAACCCCGAAAGCCCCCAAACCCAGAACGGCAAAAACCTTTTCTTTCGCCATATTATCTCCTTGTATTCCATGGCTTAAAAATTTAAAAGAACCTCATTCTGTCAACCTATCAAAATATCGCCACGCGGGTAGGATATTTTCGCATCCCGTATATTGCGTGAAGCGGCCGCAAGAATGGTCAGCGGACCGAGCCGGCCTAGAAACATCAGGATAATAATAACGGTTTTACCGAAAGATGTAAGGGAAGATGTTATTCCGGCGGATAAACCGACCGTTCCGAAAGCGGAAACTGTTTCGAAAAGGAGGTGGATAAAAGGCGCCTTTTCGCTGAGGCTTAAGAGGGTTGCACCGGTAAAACAGACTGTTATTCCAAAACCTAAGATCATGAAAGCCTTAAGAACCTGCTCCTGGGCAACCGAATGATGTAAAATTGTTATGGCTCTTTTATTTTTAAGAAAGTATGAAATATAGGCCAGAATTAATGCCAGGGTATTAACCTTGATTCCTCCGGCCGTAGAACCGACAGCCGCGCCTATGAACATGTATACTATCATAACCAGGTAGGTTACTGTAAGCAAGGCCGACAAAGGTACCGTATTAAACCCCGCAGTTCTTGCAGTAACCGACTGGAAAAAGGAGGCTAAATACTGAGTTCCCGTATCCAAAGAGAGCAGGCTGTTTCCGTGTTCTAGGGCATAAAAGAGCAGCATACCGGAAATAAGCAGGATAATAGTAATTCCAAGCACAACTTTGGAATTGAGGCTCAGTTTTTTTATCGCCATCGGACTTCTTTTAATCAGCTTTAGTACGTTTCCCTTTCCAACCTCAAGGAGGTTGTGGATGACCGAAAAACTTAAACCCCACAAAATAATCAGGCCGCTAACGACAAGAATAATAAGTAAATCTGATTTGAAGGACTCAAGGTTATCGGAAAAAAGAGCAAAACCCGCATTACAAAAAGCGGAGACCGCATGGAAAAGCCCCAGAAAAAAGGTTTTAACATGAAAACCCATCTTTTTGACAAAACCCAGGAATAAAAGCCCTGCCCCGGCCAGTTCAATAATAAAAGTTGTATAAATAATACTTCTTATATTGCTTCCCAGTTGGGAGAGGTCCTTTTCGCTCAGCATGTATGACAACAAGAATTTATCTTCCAGAGTCACTGAACGGCGGATCGAAAAAATAACAAAATATGAGAGAATCATGATACCGAGCCCGCCGACCTGGATCAAGACTAGAATTACCAGCTTTCCCCACAGGGTGAAAACCGTGGCTGTATCAACGACTATAAGACCTGTTACACACACGGCGGATGTGGCGGTAAACAGAGCATTTATAAATGAAAGCCCCTTCCCCTGGGCTGAACAGAAAGGCATCATTAAAAGCAGCGCGCCGACCAGGATAACTATCAGGAAACTGAACAGGATGGTTTGCGCCGGACGAACAGAGATACTTACCAGTAATTCGGAAAGCTTCCTGAATCGGCCCAATATACGCAAAAGCATAACACTATTTCTGATAATAACCACAGTGAGGGGAAGATCGGCATAAATTAGACTGCTTTTTGAAAGAAAGGTCGTTTTATTAAAAGTAAAAAACAAAACAAAAAGAGCCAAAAAAACAAAAGAGAATGAATTTTTCTTAATATAACTTCCCTTGAATTTCGCCCGGGATAACGAAATGAAAAACTCCAGCATAAGCAGAAACAGGATCAGGTAATCCAGGACGCTTACCGCCATCCCCATGATCGCGATATTCCTGTTACGTTGTTCCAGGAACAGGGACACTATACTCAGCAACAGAGGTAAGGCTAAAAGAACTTTCAAACCTTTCATATCTTTCCAGAGTACCAATAATAGGTGTTTTCTGATAACAATTCAACGGTTAAAGTGATTTACACCGGGGAAGAAGTGAAGTATTATTGTCAGAAAATATGACGATTATTGATTTTCACACCCACGCCTTTCCGGATACCCTGGCGGAAAAGGTAATACCAATGTTGGAGCAGAAAGGCTCGATCAAGGCGTCTCTTGACGGGAAAATCTCCTCTCTGCTTACATCCATGGACAGGGCAGGCATTGCCATCTCCATTGTTTCTTCAATCGCTACCAGGGTTTCCCAGTTCGAACCTATATTGAATTGGTCTCTCTCTATCGCTTCAGACAGGTTGATCCCTTTCACCTCTCTTCACCCCAAGGACCCGGCTATTTTAGACAGAATTGAACAAATTCATGACGCCCATATTGCAGGCATAAAACTTCACCCCTACTATCAGGATTTCTCCCTGGATGACGAAAGCATGTTTCCCGTGTATGAAAAAATTGCCAGGTTGGGTCTGATACTCCTCGTTCACACCGGTTTTGATCTTGTCTACGGACGAAAACGCCTAGCCGATCCTGTAAAAACTGTTCACATTTTTGATACATTCCCCAGCCTTAAGCTTGTCACTTCCCATCTTGGAGCCTGGCAGGATTGGGATGAGGCGGAAAAACATATTTTGGGAAAACCTATTTACATGGATGTTTCATACACCATCGAGTTTATCGGGGAAAAACGCGCCAAAAATTTTCTCCTGAACCATCCAAAAGACTTTTTACTTTTCGGAAGTGATTCGCCCTGGGGAGAGCAGAAGGGGACTATCGCCCTTCTTAATAAATTGGAGCTGCCCCAGGACCTGTATGAGGCGATTTGCTGCAAGAACGCCGAACGGTTACTAAAACTCACGCAAGACCGTGTGCGATAAAACAATCGGAATACCTGGAATCACTGTTCAAGACATGCTCAATGACCCAGTCAATGAGAAAAGAGAGCACTTCGTCGGATAACTCGTCCTTTTTTCCCCTGTATTTTTTTCCGAACTCCAGGGTTTTTTGAACAAATTCACTATGCTGCCGCAGGTGGCTCTTATATTCCGCATAACCGAATTCAACCATATACTTTTCTTCGGTTTTAAAATGAATATCCAGGTAATTAACCATTTCAAAAAGGACGTGTCCAATAATCTCTGAATCCCTGCCTTCTTCCTTCGCCTTAATTAATTCATTTATCATCGCAAACAGCTTTTTATGCTGATCATCAATTTCTTTGACATGTACGCTAAATTTTTCTTCCCATCTTAATTTCATAACCACTTCCGGAGATTAAATAAGTTCGGCAGTAAAAAGCCATTGAAGAATCCCGGAACCTCTACGAAGCCCGGTTTCAAAATCAATACACGCGACTGCGACTTTTTTTAGTTGAACGTTCACCTGGCCGTCAGAAATAAGAGCGGCAGTGAGATCTGAAAGATGAGGATTATGGCCGACTATAAGCAGTCTGTCAATATTTTTAGAACCAAGTTCCTGGATTGTGTCATCGACATTACAATTCGGGAGAAGACACTCTGCCTCAACAATATTTTTGACGGGATACGCAAGCTTCTCAGCCGCAATCTCCGCCGTCTGGCGTGCACGAATTAAAGGAGAAGAAAGTATCAAACCGGGGCTTATTTTACCTTTCAGAAACGATGCCATTTTCCCCACTTTCGCTGCGCCGTCCGGAGTAAGCCTTCTACCGCTATCACCTTCGGGGCTCAGATCTTCAGCCGCGCCATGGCGAAGTATGTATAATTTCATAATCTCCTCCGCTTAAAGAAATGTCTTTTTAATTACTCATTATATAGTGAAATATATAGCTGTCTCAAATAAGGACTATTAATTTTCCAATTTCCCGTATATAACGATAAGTAGAAAAAACATACGAAGTACAGGGATGTACGAGTGCCGGGTGAGACACGGATGTCGGAAGCCCGGCAATCATTATAAAACAAGGAAATCGGACATGAAAAAGAATAGCACAATTATGCCACAATGGCCACAGATCATTTCGAGTAAGGAGCATTTCTCCAATATTGTTCATGCGGAGGTGCTGCGCAGGCATTTGAAAAAATATCTTGAACCTGGTAGATTATATAGGGAGGTGACGATGTCGACAGCACAAAGATTGAGAATGGTATGATTTACATAAAACAGCACTACAAAGAAGTTGATAGATAGTACTAAATATAGTATTATAGATAAGAGGATTGAAATGAAAAACATAATAACTGCAAACGACCTTAAAACAAAGGGAGTCTCAATTCTGGAAAAAATTACTTCTAATGGAAAAGAAGCTATTATTTCAGTACGCGGAAAGAATAAATATGTCGTCCTGACAATGGAAGAATATAACCATTTAAGAGAATACGAATTGGAAGCAGCTTTGAGTGAATCTCAAAAGGACTTATCTAAAGGAAATTATATTATGGAATCCGTAGAAGATCATATAAAGAGAATTACTGGTGCCTAAGATAGTATATACGCAAAGCTATATACGACGAGCCAAAAAATTTATTAAATACCATCCGGAGCTGTTGAAACAATATAAAAAGACTTTAAAGTTATTGGAAGTAAATCCAACACATCCTTCTTTAAGACTTCATAAATTGGGAGGAAAATTGGAAGGAATGTATAGTGCCTCAATAAACATCAGCTATCGTATCAGTCTTGAGTTTATTGTTAAAGAAGATAAAATAATTCCAATCAATATTGGGTCACATGAGGAAACGTATTAAAAAGTACCATTTCCATGTTTCTTAACCTTCTCTATTTCTGACAATTCCCCCTCTGTGCTCTCTAAAGCAAAACTTCTCGATAGGACTCTATGGTTCAAGAGGAATTTCACACAGAGTACACAGAGATTAAGGAGCACCCATTTACGGTGAATTAACGAATTAAGTCAAAAGAAAAGGGATTAGCCACGGAACCCACGGAAAAATACGGAAAAAGTATTAATGGTTGCAGCCTTCCGTATCATTCCGCGTGATTCCGCGGCTAATTTTCCTCTCTGTGACCTCTGTGTTCTCTGTGTGAAATTCCTATTCTTTCTTTTCTCTGTGCGTCACTTCTCCTCCGTGTCTCTGTGCGAAATTCTTTTACATCTTATCCATGAAGAAGAAATTTCACACAGAGTACACAGAGATTAAGGAGTGCAATAAGGGCGCACGCAACATGCAAGGCTGCACCTCCCTTGATTATAATACTGAACGTCCCAATTTCCCCCTCTATCCTCTCCGTGCCCTCTGTGTTCTCTGTGCGGAATTCTTCTCCTTCTTCTTTTCTCCGTGTTCTCTCCGTGCTAATTTCCCTTGATTTTTGAAATTGGCTCTGATGATATAGATTTTCACGTTTGCACGAAATCGTCTACGGGAACATCAAAAACGGCGGCAAGACGTTTCGCAGTTCGCACGCCCATCGGGCGGCGTCCGTTTTCCATGGCGGACAGATTCGAAACTGCAATCCCAGTTTTCTCCGACAATTCATCAAGCGTCATTTCCGCGTTTTCACGCCTGATACGGAGGGTTATTCCGCCATGCCATTTCCGTTTCATGTCCTGATAAAGCCCGGTCTCTTCTACCGGGATAAACTCATCGGTGTCAAAATCTTGTTCGGGATTAGGGAATATCTCAGCATCAGGATATTCCCGTTTTATAATTTCTACAATTCTATCCGTGCCTTCACCGACCATTTCTACCCTAATATGGTGCTTTTTCTCGACTACCAGCATAATAGACCTCCACCAAAACGGTATTTTTCTATCATTTCGCTGCCAGGCGCAGATCAAGATTGAGGACATCGAATAAATCTTTTAGTTTATCGAGAGTAATATTCTTTCTGCTTCCTGATCGAATTCCTGCCACTATGGTTTTTGATACATGAGCTTTCTTTGCCAACTCTCGAATAGAAATGTGTTGTTCCTCCATCGCTTTAGCTATAGTCTCAGACAATTCAAGCATAAAGCGTTCTTTTTCCATTAACCTGCGGAACTCTGGATTTTCCATCTCTCTTTCATAGGTTGAATTACTCATTTCTCCTTCCAAAAACACGAGAGAAATCTATAAGGCTGAGGCTTAAATGCGTAGAGTTCACCGTCCTCGTGTCGAAATTTTGTCTTATCATAAATCTTTCCAATATCAGCCATACGCTCAAAAAGCACTAAAACCTTCGCTCGATTCTGAGTCTTTAATGATGCGTAGAAATCACGAACTTGACTTTTCCCTGTTGTGTCCTCAAACCACTCAAGCGTGAATTTTTTTCCTTGATAAATTGTAGTTTTCTTTCTGTTCCACATAACAAAATGTATCACTATAATGACCCAATTGTCAATTAAGCCATTTCATGGTTACGCTTTATTTATTTTTCCATAAAATGAAACCATATTGATTTTAGTATGGGGCGTTTTCACGTCTGCCAGCATGATAGACCTCTGCAGAATACCTAAGGATCATTTGCAGATTTTCGGAATAACTTTCAGGTGATAGAACTATTACTTTAATTGTAAATGTACGTACATTAAGTGTGCATCGATAAACTTAACCACCATTATCATTATCAAGGCCGGGCATTGCAATGTAGATCTTTTAGGAGAACATTGCAATTGAAGGCAACCGCAAATTCCCTTTTTCTACTTATTAACAATAAAAATTAACATCATATTATTTTTGTTAAGTTGACAATTGTTAGCTATTTTGCTAACTTAACTATGTGAAAAGAACTATCATTTTTTACAGGACAGAATCAAGTAAATGTCCTGTTGAAGAGTTTCTTGATTCTTTACCGGGTAAAGTTCTTCATAAAACATTGGCAGTTTTTATGACAGTTGAAAATCAGGATTTTATTTCTGCCAAGTTCTTTAAAAAATTGAAAAATACGAACCTTTGGGAAATAAGGATACAATACGAATCTTCAATTTATAGATATTTATGTTTTCAAGTTCACGCTGCACTTATAGTATTA
>JBFMGN010000479.1:0-3619 GCA_040752435.1 Spirochaetota bacterium | reverse complement strand
CACCCGGTGCTTTTCCCCCAGAGCCTTGATATTTTTCGCCCATAGGAAAGGTAAAAATCTGGGCCGGCGCTGTATTGAAATCCTCGAACACGTTCAGATATCCGAAACTCGCGGCCGGGCATTCCTGCTTAGCCTGGAGCAGAGCCTCCATTTCCAACTGCACCTGTTTGTCCTTTATGTTTCCTACACGGAGAATGGGGACCTTGATCTCAGGCTCACTTCCCCTTCCAGAAACCGTAATTTCCCGGAAGTAAGGCGCGTTCATGGCCTCTTCTGTTTTACGGTTGTACGTCTGGATGAGGGTGATGGCCGCGGAGATAATACCGACACTTAAGGTGATCCCGAGCACCGCCAGAAAGGATTCGAGAAAACGCATTTTCACATAACGACTGCTGTACAAAAGATTATCGAGTATTCTCATGGGATGTTCCTCTCTTTTATTAGACTGTCACTCTCAATTGTGCCGTCTTTCAGACGGATGGTTCGTTTTCCCCACTGCGCCAGATGCTCGTCATGAGTGACGAAAACGATCGTCACCCCCTGTTGATTCAGTTCATCAAGGATGGAAAAGATTTCCCTGCCCTTGTCCGATGGAAGATTTCCGGTAGGCTCGTCTGCCAGGATAAAGTCGGGATCGTTGGCAAGGGCGCGTGCAATCGCCACTCGCTGCTGCTCCCCGCCGGAAAGCATGGCGGGATAGTGGAACACCCGGTTTTTCAGACCAAGGCGAGCCAGAAGCGCCTGTGCACGTTCGCGTCTCTTTCTCTTCGAAAAGCCTGCGTATGCAAGCGGCATCATCACATTCTCCAGGGCGTTGAATTCGGGCAGCAGATTGAAGCTCTGGAATATAAAACCGAAATGCCTGTTTCGAATCCGGGAAAGCTCACGCTCCGAGAGGGTGGTGAGATCATGGCCTTCCAATTCATAGCTGCCCCTTGTCGGCAGATCAAGCATTCCCAGTATGTGGAGAAGGGTCGATTTCCCTGAGCCTGACGGACCCATAATACTGATAAACTCTCCCCGTGCGATCGAAATATCGATTTCCTGAAGGGCGCTCACTTTGACCGCGCCTAGATCGTAGATTTTATTGATTCTTTTCAACGCTATCACTGCTTTTTTCCTCCTTCGGGTTTTAAAAGAATTTCGGAAAGACCGAAGAAATCCTGGTAGCTGCTGGTAATGACGAGGTCCCCTTCTTCCAGACCGGCCGCAATCTCAACCGTCGTTCCCTGGATAAGACCATAGGTTACCTCAGTCCTGTACGCCTTGTTCCCCAGAATACGATAGACGCAGGTGTGTTCACCGGTAGACAGAAAGGCCCCGCGCGGGAGAACGAGGGCGGACTTCTTTATCCCCAGAACGATTTCCCCCGAGGCACTGCTGCCCGGTATCACCTTTTCCGGGATAGTGGTAAAGGCGACCTCGACTGGAATGGTAGTAGTACCGTTGGAATCGGTTTCTGCCTGAAGCCCTATCCGCTCCACATAACCTCTGTACTGGACATTGCCGTAAGAGATAACAACTGGAAGTTTTGGGTTGATCCTTTCAATCCTGTTCTCCGGAATATTAAGCGTGAGCCTGGGATTTTTAACATCGGCAATGAGGGCAATCTTCTCGTACTGGGAAATCCAGGCGCCCTGGCGTACAAAGACTTCCAGTATCCGGCCATCGAAGGGGCTTTTGAGCCTGCACCCTGCCATTCTTTCCCTAACCCGTTGTATTTTAGCGCTGGTGGTCTTAAGGTCGCTTTCCTGGTTACCCCTGGCAAGTTCATAGAGACGGAGGGTTTCCTCTCGCTTTGTGTCATGTTTGGCGAGAGCCTGTTTGGTCTCCTCCACGCTGTCTGAAGCCTCGTTGAGATCCTTAAGGGTTACCGAACCAATGGAGAGGAGACTTCGAGTCTCCTCCGCCTTTTTCTCTGCACTCTGGAACGACTTCTCCAAAGTCTGCCGCTCCAGTTCCATGTTCTTAAGACTGAATGTATGCTCGAGTATCAGTTTCTCCAGATCCCGTTTTGTACGGGTTAAGGAGTTTTCCAGCTCCCAGAATTACTATCATCCGGAGTATAGCGAAAAAAAGAGGGAGAGTGGTTAAGACAAGGTAAAATGAATGTTAAAAATGTAAAATTACTTCCCGTTTCGGTTCCTTAGGACCATCTTCAATGGTATACTATGTTTATGAAAAGAAGAGTTCGCATGAAAATCCGGTATGCACCGGTTACGATAGCACTCCTGTTTCTCCTCCTGCCCCTCATTGTCATCCTTGCACTGCTCCAGTACCACTGGCTTGGCGAAGTGAGCGTGAGGGAAGAGGAGCGTATGCGGGCAGGTCTCTGGAATTCGGCCATGCTGCTGAGAAACGATTTTACCGAGGTATTGTCTGGGATCTCGCTTATCTTGCAAATGGAGGCAGCAGTCGTCAAAGGAAAGAACTGGGCTTCATACGCCGATCAGTATAAGTTCTGGCTCGAGAATGCGGCATTTCCCCGTCTGGTAAAAGAGATATGCCTTCTTGAGGGAAGCCCAGGCCAGACCCCGGAAGTGTATCGCTTCGATCCAGCCTCGGAACGCTTCCGCACAGTCACGGAGGCTGATAATGATCAGACCATACAGCTTTTCCAGAGATTGTGGCAGGGAGACTCCAGTCATCAGAATCAGGGTATTCCGAATTTTCCCTGGGCCCTGGCAGAGATCCCGGCCCTTAGCCTTCCCATCTTCGAGACGGTGCCCTACAAAGAGGATGAACAGAACATCCGGTTCGCGATGGGAAACGCCATCGGTGCAATCTGTGTGATCCTTGACCGCACCTTCATGGAAGAAGAGCTTCTGCCTTCCCTGGTGAGGCGGCACTTCAGCCCTGATAATCAGTTACGTGATTACAATATTCAGATCGTCGATACCGATCACCAGAACCGGATTATCTATCAATCCTCAAGCACAAAACCGGGATGGTCAGCTTTCAATATGAAAAAAGCGGATATAGCTTTACCGTTTCTCACCTTTCAAACCGGGGGAGTTGTTTTCCAGAACCTTCCCTCTGAGACTGTCTCTGGTGTTACCTTACCTTCCAATCTCAACCTTCCCGGTATTGTTATGTGGTTGAACCGGAATAAAAGTCAGGCTGACATGGCAGAAGCGGCGGCCGGTCCGATTCAGGCGTTTCAAAGCGTTACTTCCAGAGTATTCTTAAGCCGTGCACCTGGGGTAGAGTTGGATGTCACGCAACCGGAAAACGTAAGCATCCTGGATGAGTATCCTGATAGCTGGATTCTCTTCATCACACACAGGGCGGGATCGCTTAAGGCCGCGGTTCAGAATAACCGCAATCGGAATTTGGCGGTGAGCTTTGGAATTCTGGTCATCCTCGGGCTGAGCGTGGTGGTGCTCTACATGTCATATCGGAGAGCCAAAACACTCACCCTCCGTGAGAGGGATTTTATGGCAGCCGTATCCCATGAGCTTAAGACCCCCTTAAGCGTCATCTGCTCTGCCGGCGAGAACCTGTCGGACGGGTTGGTGAAGAAACGGGACCAGGTGCAGAGCTATGGTCGGATTTTAAGACAGGAAGGAAAACGCCTTCAGGATATGGTGGACAAGATTCTTCTATACGCCGGTATTCA
>JBFMGN010000478.1:0-3633 GCA_040752435.1 Spirochaetota bacterium | reverse complement strand
CGGCGGCTTTGCCGATTCGTACAGTCTCACCCTTCTCTATTTCATACTTAAGAGCGTCTCCAGGTGCTAGTTTAAGTAGTTTTCGAATTGAAGCAGGGATCGTTGTCTGTCCTTTTTTTGATATTGTACTGATCAAAAACTGTTGTCTGTTCATAATACATTACCTTACAGTAAAGAATCTTTACTGTAAGGTAATGTGGATATCATATAAAGTCAATAAGTCTTTTATGTATAAATAAGCGGACATTCCTTTAGTCATTGATAACCATTTCTTATTTGTGTTATCTTTATGTTATGAAAAAACATTCCAGCATTACTATAAATCAAAATTTCGTACAACTTTTTCGTAAGTCTTCTCTGATTGAAGGGCAGTCTATAAGTCAAATCACCGAATTTGCCTTGGAGGAGTATCAGAAACCCCAGCCTCGTTTTAAGACTGCTCTGTCATTATCGATAGTGATATTCCTACTGATGCCCTTCTTCGCTTTCAGCCAGAATGTACCTCCGGCACTCTTTATAACCGGGGCGGAGAAGGCGGAATCCCTTAAAACTACCAGGCTTGCCATAGAGGTCCGAATTTACGGAACCGTATCCGAGACCAGGATGACGATGACTTTTTTCAACCCTTCCAATAAACAAGTCGCCGGTGACCTGTATGTACCGCTTCCGGAAAAAGCGGTTGTTTCGGGTTTCGCCCTGGATATCAACGGTGTTCTTGTCGACGGTGTACCGGTAGAAAAACAAAAAGGCCAGCAGGTCTTTGAAAAGATAGTCCGCCAGGGTATCGACCCGGGACTGGCCGAATGGACAAAAGGCAGCAGTTTCAAGAGCCGGGTGTTCCCCATCCCCGCAAAAGGTTCGCGCACAATCATGGTACGCTACCTTTCGGATATCACAGATAAGGCCGGTATTCCCACCTATTATCTTCCGCTGAAATACAAAGATGCAATCGGGGACTTTACAATACGGGTCGAAGTCGTGCGGCCTGAAGATCCTCCGACTGTGAGAGAAAGCAGCTTTTCTAATTTTACTTTCAGAAAATGGCACTCAAGCTATGTCGCTGAAACCTCACTGAGTGGTGCAGTCTTGAACAAAGACCTTTATATAAGCCTGCCGAAAACCGAAAAGCAGCCGGTTAAAATCGAAAAAGACAAGAATGGCCGCTATTATTTTACAATCGATAGTATTCCCCCTTTACCGGAAATCAAAAAAACGTTTATTCCAAAACAGATTGCAGTTTATTGGGATGCCTCCGGTTCGAGATATGGATCAAAGCTTGAGAAATCGCTTAAGTTTCTCTCGGATTATTTCTCATCCCTTAAAACCGACATTGTTCGGGTAGTGCTGATCGTCTTTAGAAACGTACAGGAGCAGCCCGTGATATTCAATGTGAGAAACGGAAATAGCCGGGAATTGATCTCTTTTCTGAAAGGCATTCCTTACGACGGCGCTACCCAGATCGGGGCACTTACCCCGCCACCGGGGGAAAGCGACTTTGCGTTGCTGTTTACCGACGGCATATCCAATTTCGGGGTGGAGGAACCGCCGCTGTTCGGAGTACCCCTCTACATCTTCTCCGAGGATTCATCTGCCAATTACCAGTTCATGAAATATCTCGCCCTTAAAAACAACGGCGAGTTTTTCAACCTGAATGCAGCCGACATTTCCACCATAATCAAAATGATCGGCCGCCAGGTGTTTGGATTCGTGGGAGTAAAGGTTGTAAACGGAGAGGTGGAGGAGCTTTTCCCCCAGCTACCCCAGCCGGTCATGGATTCCTTCCGCCTAACCGGCCAGCTCGTAAGCCGCTCCGCTGCGATCGTGCTTCAGTACGGCGCCGCTGGAAAGGTTGAAATGGAACATGCCTACACGGTTTCCAGGGATTCGGCCGAACAGGGAAACCTCTTAAGTCTTGTGTGGGCCCAGGAAAAGTTGAATGAGCTTCTTATTTTTTCAAAGCGCAACCAGGCCCTTATCTCTGATCTTGGAAAAGAATTCGGTCTGGTCACGCCGGGAACATCCCTCATCGTACTCGACCGGCTTGAACAGTACGTGGAACACAGGATACCCCCGCCGGAATCCCTAAAGGAGATGCGGGCTCAATATTTCGATATTATTGCGCAGGAGAAAAAGGAGGCCGAAAACCGGCAGGAGCAGAAGATAAACTACGTACTTTCCTTATGGCAGGAAAGAATCACATGGTGGAACAAAAAGTTCACGTATCCCAAGAACTTCAAGGTGAGAGAGGCGGAGAAAAAGGAATCCGAAGCAAGAGAGCCGCGGGCTGCTGAGGGAGCCGCGCCTCCTTCTGCCATGATGGATATGTCCGAGGCTGAAAAAAGTATGGCCGAACCGGAACCTGAGGAGGCTTTTAAAGAAGACGTGGCAATCCCAGGTATAAAATCCGAACCCGAACCGGAACCTGAAATAGCCCTGAAGGCCTGGGATCCCGATACGCCGTATCTTGCAGCTTTGAAAAAAACGGACAAAAGTTCAGTCTATGCAGAATATTTATCCCAGCGGGAAGCATACAGTTCTTCACCGGCCTTTTTCCTGGATTGCGCCGACTTTTTCTTTAATCAGGGACTTAAGGATCTGGGGCTAAGGATCCTCTCCAACCTGGCCGAGCTTGAACTTGAAAACGCCGCTCTGCTGCGTATCCTTGCCCACCGGCTTGAGCAACTTGACCTGCTAAGTTTAAGCCGATACGTGTTCGAGGAAGTTCTCCGCTTGAGACCGGAAGAACCCCAGTCCTATCGCGACCTGGCTCTCGTGCTTGGGAGGCTTGGAGAGTATGAAAAAGCGATTCCACTGCTTACCCGGGTGATTTTCAGCACGTGGGAACGTTTTGAGGAGGTCGAGGTAATCGCCCTCATGGAGCTCAACAACATGCTTCCCATAGCAAAAGCCAAAGGTATTACCAACATCCCGCTGGATGCGCGGCTCATCAAGCTTCTGGATGTCGACATCCGCATCGTGCTTACCTGGGATGCCGACTTGACCGATATGGATCTCTGGGTCGTCGAACCTTCCGATGAAAAGGCTTACTATGGAAATCCGTTGACGCGAATCGGCGGCCACATGTCGCGGGACTTTACCGACGGTTACGGTCCCGAGGAATATCTGCTTAAGAAAGCGATGAAAGGGACGTACAAAATCCAGGTTAACTATTTCTCAGACCGTGCTCCTTCCCTGTCGGGTTCTGTAACACTCCAGGTGGAAATATTCACCAACTACGGGAGACAGAACGAACAACGAAAGACAATCACCGTGAGACTCAGAGAAAACAATGATACCTTGAATGTCGGCGAAATAACCTTTTAGGCATCCATTGATTATGGTAACTTCTGCTATAAGATTACGACTCACCTTGACGCGAGGACGCGCGGATAGCTCGTAAGCGTCTTCGGACCATCCTTTCCAACTATGTTAGTATCTTCGACCCGCACCCCCCAAGGACCAACGTACAACCCGCAATTTCCTACGGAGATAATAACGTTTTCTGGCAATGGTGGCGGCTCTTTCTCACCGTGGAAAAAGGCATGACCCGGCGGCAATGGTGCTTCTTCAAATTCAATCCCCACACCATGAATGGGCGGCCCGAAAACATGATCGCCATGCCCGGCGTCCTTG
>JBFMGN010000477.1:0-3633 GCA_040752435.1 Spirochaetota bacterium | reverse complement strand
ACGATCAATTTGCCCTTAGGACAACCTTCATTGCTTCTCCTTTTTCTAAAATAGAGATGGCTTGCGCGCCACTTTCCAGAGGATACTGATGGGTTATCAACGAAGAATTTGAGGATTTCCACTGATTAATCATCGCGAGGGCTTCGGAAAAATGGTGGGAAGAATAACCAAAGCTGCCCAGCAAAGTAATTTGCTGGTCGTGCAGGCTGTATGGATATATCTTTAAGATTGTACCTTTAGTATAGCCTGCAAATAAGAGGAGTTGCCCGCCGTCTCTGATTTTTGCGAGGTACATTTCTATAATGTCCGGAATATTAACGGTGAGAATGATGGTTGTAAATTGAGCCTCTCGCTCGAGTTCATCCGGGTACAGCGCCGTAATTTCTCTGCTTTTTAAAAAATGTTTACGCCAGTCGGAAATCTCCACTACCTGTACCTGGCTGCCAAGCTCTCTCAGAGTAAGTGCAAACAAGGTACCCATGATTCCCCCTCCCACAATAAGAACATCGCCAACGTCTCTTAATTTCTCGATTCCATTTAACACACACGCCAGGGGCTCAACAAGGACGTACTGCGGTGCATCAGACTGAACTTTAAAGAGGGCTTTCTGGGCATGCAATTCACCCATAGCGACATACTGGGCAAAACAGCCTGAGGAGATAACGGTTTTATTCTGACAGAGTTCCGGTATCCCTATCAGGCAGCGCCAGCAACTCCCACATTCTACATAGGGAGCAATGGCAACCAGGTCTCCGAGGTTTATCCCGGGAATACTGATTTTCATTTCAACCACTTTTCCGTACGCCTCATGCCCCAGTATCGTCGGTGGTTGAAACATGGGATGGCCGAAACGGTATGTCTTTAAGTCGGTACCACATACTCCACAGGCGAGTATTTCTACAATTACATCTCCACTGGGATAGGGAGATTCCCTCATGATTAGTTGGCGTTGTCCTATATACATAATACATAAGGCATTTCATGCCATCACTCCCATGATATAACGAGAGAAACAGTAAACCGCGATTCGCGTCCAGCGATTATGCAATTTTGTGCATAGCATTTGTGCATTACTTGCCTTCATTATAAACCACCCATTTCAAGAATGCAAGAATTTTATGATAGAGGGAGACAAAGGGATAGCAACGGCTGGAGTGATTGTCGCGTGTTATTCAGTCCATCGGTCGATATTGGGGAAGGGTGCCTGTTCAGTTTATTTGGGACTTATTTTCGTCAATGGGTGCTTTTGCCAGAATACCAAGCCTTACAGGGAAGACTGGGAATCGCGTTGTATCCGGCGGGCTGTCATTCTGGGTATGTCCGGTCATTTCAAATATGATATTTTGTATCAACGGGCCGCATATACGACCCTGGCAAAATCCCATTCCGGCTCTCGTCTTTCGTTTGATACTACTAAGACTCGAATATCCACATCGGATTGCCTCGCGGATCTCCGCCCGAGTTATTTCTTCGCATCGGCAAATAACATGCCTGAAGCTATCATCTCCGGCTTTTTTTTCCATTATTTTACCTCTTTGTAAAAGAACGGACATGATGAATATATTTTTTATCAAAAGCAATAGTAACAATGGCTGTTTTATCAAAGTCTTCCCTGGTTTGGACTCTCAAAACCTCTGCGGTTGCCACAGGTTCGCCTCGCCTGTTAACGCCCCAAACTCTTTCACCTGTTTTAGGGTAGGGTAAGAACTCGTACGGTAAGGAAAGTGACGCTTTGTCTTCGGAAAAAGTGTAATCCATTAAGAATATCACCTGTCCGGGACAGGCGGTGATGCACAAACCACAGCCCCGGCATTTGTCTTCAGCGAGACGGGGTAAATCTGTGATATTTGGACCTATAGAGATAGCTCCGAAAGAGCACGCCTCAACGCAGGGGTCACACGGTATCTCCTCTGCACATTCGATACATGCAACCGCACCGCGTTTAATGCGGGCCGGCGAAGGATAGCCCGGCAAATGTTGCAGATCAACCAGGGAAGGGACTCCATTGACGTTTTTCAGTTTCCCTTCCGATTCCGGATGGTTAGATATTCGTTTGTCTTTTGGAATGCGTTCCGGTGATCCGGTAAGAATAATGTCTTGTTTACAGATAAATCTATCATGCCCGAAAGGACCCCTTCTTAAGCCATCGAGCCGTTGCCAAAGCTCACTCCGTACATGCTGAAATAGGTTAGTATCTCCAAACCCCAGGGATTCGGCGGCACAGGTACCGGCCAGCCGGCCTTCATCGAGCGCCGTATTTGCCTCTTCTATGCCTGCCAAATCTCCCGCGATATAAATCCCTTCAACACTGGATTTCATGGTTCGGTCATGTACCGGTAAGAAACCTCCCAACTGGGGTGCATAATACATGCTTAAACCCGCCATCCTGGCAAGACGTGTATCGGGTGACAGGCCGACCGAAAGACAGATGGTATCGACGGTGAAAGATTTTTGCGTTCCTGCCCTGTGCCGGTGCACGCCGTCAACGCTGCGTAATACTACCTCCTCTATTTTTGTCGATCCTCTTGCTTCTTTGATAGTCTGTCCCGTAAAAATGGGGACACCTGCCCGGCGTATCTTGCTGGCATGCACTAAATACCCGCTGATTGAAGGGGCGGCTTCAACCACCGCTGCAACTTCAGCTCCGGCCTGTAACAATTGAAAGCTGACAATCAGGCCGACGTTACCGGAACCGATCATAAGGACTCTCTTTCCAGGCAGTACCCGCTCTATATTACAGAATGTTTGTGCAGCGCCGGCCGTAATAACCCCGGGCAAGGTCCATCCCGGAAAGGTAAAAGCTTTTTCAATTCCTCCGGTCGCCAGAACTATGCACCGGGCTTTTAGACCTGACATGCTGCGATCATCAACTATCCACGAAACAAAATGATCTTTAAAAATTCCTAAAACTTTCGTCTTAAGCAAGATTTCGACCCCCATAGACTGAGCTTCATTAAACAATTCCATCCCGATTGCATACCCTCTTTTCCCAGCCCAATGCTTTTTTGAACCGAAGA
Organism: Spirochaetota bacterium; assembly: GCA_040752435.1. Classification (GTDB taxonomy): domain Bacteria; phylum Spirochaetota; class Spirochaetia; order SPDA01; family JBFMGN01; genus JBFMGN01. The sequence continues at coordinate 616 of JBFMGN010000477.1, read as the reverse complement.
ATTTATGAATTTGCTTAAAGAGCTGTCCACCCGGCATATCCTGTTCATCCGCAAGTAACACCTTAGCTCCATAACGCCGTGCTTCTATAGCTGCACTTAGACCGGCAGGCCCTGCTCCAACAACAAGGACATCCATTGTTTTCATTTCACTCACTTCCCATTACCGATCTGCGTTTCTACGATCATTCCCGCCTCAACCCTGGTAATACACGTTCTAACATTCGGCTGACCGTTTACCACCATGGTGCAATCCGTGCATTTCCCGATCCCGCAAAAAATGGTTCTGGGAGAATGAAATCGAGCGGTCAGTTTGAACACTTTGAATCCATTAGCCAGCAACGCGGCGGCAATTGACTCTCCTGCGTAAGCTGTTATTCTCTTTCCGTCAACGAGTATTTCTATCTGTTTTCTCTCTTTAGCCGGTCCGAGAATCGGATGATTGGTAATACGCTGCATAGGCTTATGTGGAATTAATTCGATAAACATTTATTGAAAATTAAATAATACGTTTATCTTAATATATAGAAATAATATTCCGTTTTACGTATTTTGTCAATGATATTTCTTGACAATCATATATGGATCGAGTATAATGTTCTATGCTATTCCGAAGTAA
>JBFMGN010000476.1:0-3636 GCA_040752435.1 Spirochaetota bacterium | reverse complement strand
ATCTGAGCCTGGACGGATACATCCAGGGCAGAGGTGGGTTCGTCCATAAGGATAAAATCGGGCTGGGTGGCGAGGGCTCTGGCAATGGCGATTCTCTGGCGCTGTCCCCCTGAAAATTCGTGGGGGTAACGCATTAAATGTTCCCTGGAAAGACCGACTTTCTCGAGAAGTTCAAGTACCCTGTCTTCCACTTCACTCGCTTTTACCAGACGCTGTGCTACGAGGGGTTCGGCCACAATCTGTTTTACCAGCATCCGGGGATTCAATGAGTTGGATGGATCCTGGAAGACAATTTGAATCTTCTGGCGCAGTCTGTTCAAGGTTTTCCCACGCATTTTTGTAATATCGATTTCACCAAGCAGGGCTTTTTGCTTTCCTCTGGCAAGGTTGGATTCCAGAAGCTGCTCAATCTCTTCCACTTTCGGCCAAAGCTGGTTGAAATAAATTCGGCCTTCGGTGGAATCGTGAAGTTTGAGGATGGTTTTACCCAGGGTGGTTTTACCGCAGCCGGACTCGCCCACCAGACCGAGGCATTCCCCTTTTTTAATCTGAAGATCGATTCCATCGACCGCCTTCACATCGGCTATATGTTGTTTAAAGACGCCGCCCTGAACCGGGTAGTACTTTTTTAACTTGCGAATATCTATTAAGTTATTATCGCGGTTCATTTTTCCCATCCGTATAGAGATAACAGGCCACAAAATGCCCCGTTGAGTGCTCAATCGTCGGTGGTTTTTCTTTCGGACAGATTTCCATGATATTGGGACAACGGGGATGAAAGCGGCATCCGGCCGGAGGATGAATAAGATTGGGAACATTCCCCGGAATGATATTAAGTTCCCCCGTCTGATGCACCTTCGGTACGGACCTCATCAAGCCTTGGGTGTAAGGATGGAGGGGATTATGGAATATTTCCTTAACCGCGGCGGTTTCCGCCACGTCGCCGGCGTACATTACGGTAGCCCGGTCGCACATCTCAGCTACCAGCCCAAGATCATGGGTAATAAACAGGACCGAAGAAATAATCTTTTCCTTTAATGTTTTTATAAGATCGATAATCTGGGCCTGGATGGTGACATCCAGATTGGATGTGGGTTCGTCGGCGATCAGCAAAACCGGATGGCAGGCAAGGGCGATTGCAATTACTATTCGCTGCTGCATTCCACCGGAAAGTTCGTGGGGGTAACAGCAGACGATGCGTTCAGGGTTGGGGACGCCCAGGCTTTTCAGGAGGTCTACCACGTGGGACTGTACGGTTTTGTCAAGTTTTTTAGAATACCGTTTAATAAAAGGTACATGACGAACGAACTGCACCAGACCGTTTTCTTTCTTAAGCCTGTCCCGTTTTCTGTTAAGAAGCACCCTTCTTTTCAACGACGCCTGGTCTTCTTTATCCTCAATCAGGTAAAGCTGTTTGTCGATTTCGGCGATTTCGGCTTGATACTTGCGCAGGCTTTGAAGTTCCAGCTTAAAGAGAGATGTCTGAAAAGACTTCCACCCTTTTGCCAAAAAGAACTTCGCTGTACCGATCTCCTTAGACAGAATCGATAGTGTTTCTTCAAGCATCTGATCCAGTCGGTGAAAGTAAAAGCTTTCCCCAACCTGATAGCCTATAGAGAGCACAGGATTAAGGGATGTACTGGCTTCCTGAAAAATCATGGAAATATCATTACCCCGGATGGAGGCCATATAGGCTTCACTGCGTTCCAAAATATCAATCCCTTTACTTTTCTCTTTGTCGTCAAAAAACAGGATAATACAGCCGTCGGTTATCTTCCCGGGTGACTGAACGATCCGCATCATTGATCTGACTGTAACGCTTTTGCCGCAGCCCGATTCGCCTACAATCCCATAGGTTTCGCCGCGGTTTATGACCACATTTACACCGTTTAAGGCTTTGACTACCCCCTCGAAGGTGTAAAAATCGGTGTATAATCTCCTTGTTTCAATCAGTTGTTTCAAGGTCAGCGCCTCCTCATCTTCGGATCAAAGACATCCCGGATGGCATCTCCTAAAAGGTTCCAACCCAGAACAAAGAGTGCGATCACAAAACCGGGGATAAAAACCAGGTACCAGTAAGACAGCCTGTTATCTACAGGTCCGACAATCCAGTTCCGGCAGGTAGATACCATCTGTCCCCAGTCAGCGTATCCGGTTTCTGCGCCGAGTCCGAGAAAGGAAAGAGCAGCCGCCGTTAAAACCGTCGTGCCGATCCTCATGGAGGCGATAATTATAACTGAAAAGATTGAGTTGGGGAGAACATGATTGAAAAGGATTCGTAAGTGCGAAGAGCCGCTGGCCCGGGCGGCCTGGATATAATCCATATTGCGGATTACAAGGATTTCCGCCCGGATGACCCGTGTATACGTCGGCCAGCCCAGGATAATCATGACAATTATTATCGATTTTAACCCCCGCCCTAAGGCCACCACCAGCGCCATGGCCATTACAAGATAGGGAATAGCGTAAAAGATATCCGTTATCCGCATGATAACTTCTTCGAAGATGCCTCCGAAATAACCGGCAATGGCGCCCAGGATAATACCGATGGCTACATTGGCAAGCACCACCAGGAACCCGATTTTAAAAGCATTGCGGGTTCCCCAGATAACTCCGTAGAAAATATCGTACTGCTGGGGAAGAGTTCCCAGAGGATTCTGCACCGATGGAGGCGACGGGTCCATCTTCCAGCCTTTATGGGGGATCATATAGGGGTTAAAGGGGTTTTGCGGGGGGGCGATAAAGGGCGCAAGAATTGCTATTGCCAGAAAAAATAGAATTATTACCGATCCGATTATGGTAAGAGGGTTTTTAAAAAGTCGTTTTAAAGAGAAGGCAAACTCTTTAAGCCTGGGGTGTTTGGAAGCGCCGCTCTGCTTTTGGTTCGTAACTTTTATTTCTATTTCATTTTTAATTGCATTTTCCATACTGCTTAATTCCTTATAAGCTTCAGGTGAATCTGATCCGCGGGTCTACGGCGGCATAAATCAGGTCAACTATCAGGTTTACAACCACAAAGACGGTTCCTAAAAAAAGCACATTGAACATAATGGCGGACACATCCAGTTGGGTGGCCGCCCGGGCCATCCACCAGCCGATGCCCTTGCGGGTGAAAATTGTCTCTGTAATTACCATACCGGCTAAAAGACCGGCGAACATTTCTCCGGAAATCGTTATTACAGGCAGAAGACCGTTTCTTCGGGCATGTTTCAGATTGACTGTCTTCTTATCGGCGCCTTTGGCAAGCGCGGTGCGGATGTAATCCTGGCCTAAGGATTCCAGCATACTCGCCCGGGTTAACCGCATAATCAGAGCACTGCTCAGTATAACCAGGTTGATGGTAGGCAGGATCAGGTGATAGAGGGCATCCAGGAACATATCCCAGCGCCAGTTAAGGATGCCGTCTATGGTAATAAGCCTGGTAAATCTGATAAAACCGGCATCAAAGATAATATCTTTCCCTTCGTTTGACAGCGTGCCGGGAGGAAAAATTCCAAGATAGCCGTAGAGGAACATCAGAAGCAGCAATCCAAGCCAGAAAGTAGGCAGACTGTATCCGACTATGGCAAAGATTCGGATGCCATGGTCCACCGGCTTGTCTTTCTTTATGGCAGCGGTGGTTCCCAGCCATATACC
>JBFMGN010000475.1:0-3639 GCA_040752435.1 Spirochaetota bacterium | reverse complement strand
TTTCTCTTCTATTCTGCCTCCGGAAGGAATTTCCACCGTAACCTCGTGGTGCTGGCCGACATAGCGCATATCAAGATACCGCAGCAGGTTCGTCCGTTCCCGCTCCACACCCTCTTGTAATAGTTCTTTCAACGCCTGTTTCTCAACCTGGTCAATGACGAGGTTGAAATCTTCCAGGTTAATACCGGGAATAAAAGCGTTGAAAGTCTTGACGCTGTCCAGCCTGATATCCGATTCAAGCATGCCCAGAGCGCAGAAAACAGAGGCGGCCTTCGGAACTATGACGCGCACGGAGCCCACCTCTTCGGCGATCTTACAGGCATGAATGGAACAAGCCCCCCCGGCGCTTACCAGGGTATATTCCCTCGGATCATGGCCTCTCTGGACTGAAACCACCTTGGTGGCATCGGCCATACTTTGGTTGATAATCTTGAAAATACCGGCGGCAGCCTCGAGCTCCGATATGCTTAAAGGTTCTGCGATCTCCCGTTTCATGGCGGCTCTCGCTTTCTCCTCGTTTACCCGCATCTCTCCACCTAAGAAAAAGTCTTTATCGAGATACCCTAAAAGAAGGTTTGCATCGGTGACAGCGGGCTTATCGCCGCCTAGATCGTAGCAAACCGGGCCGGGATCGGACCCGGCTGAAGCGGGACCTACTTTGAGCATACCGCCGGAATCGATCCAGGCAATGGAACCGCCTCCCGCGCCGATCGTATTGATATCGATCATGGGTTTAGCAACACGGTAACCGGCGATCTCTCCTTCTGTGCTTAATGTAACCTTGCCGTTATTCACCAGGGTAACATCAAAGGAGGTACCGCCCATATCCATCGTAATCAGATTTCCCTGTCCCAAAAGCTCGGCGAAGAACATACCGCCGACGGCCCCGGCCGCAGGACCCGAAAGCAGGGTGGCGGAAGCATGGCGAATCGCCGTTTCAGAGGTCATTACGCCTCCATTGGAGGCGGTAATATAGAACGCCCGCCTTAGACCGTCTCTTTTCAGTTTCTTTTCCAGATTGGAAAGGTATACCGTCAGTTTCGGCCCCACATAGGCATTCGCAACCGTGGTGGACATCCGTTCATATTCGCGTATTTGCGGGAGCACTTCCGATGAGATGGATACAAAGACCGCGGGCAGCTCCGCCTGGAGTATTTCCCGTATACGTTTTTCATGCGAGTCGTTTAAGAAAGAGAAGAGGGTACATACCGCCACAGCTTCAACTTTTTCTTTTTTGAAGATATCACAAATCCTGGCCACATCTTCTTCAAGGAGCGGTTGAAGAATATTTCCCTTATAATCTACCCGTTCCTTAACCCCGAAGCGCAGGTATCTTGGAACAAGGGGGGGAGGTACGGTTAAATAGAGGTCCCATATATTTTCCTTATGTGCCCGGCGCATCTCAAGGGTATCCCTGAATCCCCTGGTTAGAATCAGACCGGTTCTGGCCCCGGTTCCGGTAAGTAAGGTATTGGTGGCAACGGTAGTCCCGTGGGCAAAGAAATCAAGCTCGCCTAAAAAATCTTTTAGAGTCTTGTTAAAGTAAAGCGCCGCTTTGCTTACAACCTTGTAAAGCCCGATAGAGGGATCTTTGGGAGTGGATAATTCTTTGAAAGTGTGTATCCTGCCGTTCCCATCGATGACCACACAATCGGTGAATGTGCCCCCCGTATCAACTCCCATCCGGAACTTCATTACAAACCTCCCCAAAAACCTTAGTTCTCCCTGTTTAGCCGTGCGCCCTGGATTATTATCAAAGTAATCCAACCTCTTTCAATGCGGCTTTTATCCCCGCTTTTTCATCCCGGCTGAGTTCGGGTAAAGGTGAACGCAAATACCCACCGGGCAGTCCGAGGATGTTAAGCGCCTCTTTAGCGGGGGCGACGTATCCGGGATCGTACTCGAGGTATTTATTCAACGACTGAACTTTCAGGTGGAGTTCCAATGCCTGCTTGTGTTTGCCTTCTTTATACAGGTTATAGAGCGCTGTCATCTGGGATGGAATAACGCACGCTGAGGTAGAGTATACACCGGCCGCACCGACGCAGAGGGCCGGATAAAACTGGCTGTCTATGCCGGTACACAAAGACCGTCCCTTGGGAGAAAGCCGGATCATTTCGACCAGTTGCCCCATATCGGGCGAACTCTGTTTTACACCGATGATATTCGTTATATTCAACAGTTCCGCCATAAGCGGCGGGGACATCGGGTTGCCCGTATACAGGGGATTATTGTAGACAATTAACGGACAACTTATGTTTTTTGCGATGGTTTTATAATGTTGAACAATGGAGCTCTCGGGCAGCTTAAAATAGTAAGGGGCGGTGACAATTACAGCATCCGCCCCGGCGTCAAAGGCCTCGTTACTTAATAGAATTACTTCTTTCGTACTGCACGCCGCCGTTCCCGGAATTATCGGTATTTTCCCCTTTGCCACCCGTGCCACAGCAGCCACGACATCGCGTTTTTCCTCCCGTAAAAGATGCGGAAACTCACCGGTGCCGCCCACCGGCATGAGAGCGTGCACCCCGTTATCAACGAGAAAGCGGGTAATAGCTTCCACCCCTTTCAAATCCACCTGATCGTTTTTCGTAAATGGTGTTACAAGTGCGGGAATAACCCCTCGAACATCGCTGCCTGACAGCATTTAGGCTCCCTCCTTTATGTCATAATAGCCATGCGCGGCCGTCTTCTATTGCAAATCTACATTCCAAACAGAGTCTTCCTTAAAATGAGGATGTGCCGTTTCATTTCTCTATGGGCTGCCTTCGAATCTTTTCTTATAATCGCATCCAATATGGCCCCATGTTCTTTCTCATACGCTAAAACATTTTCCTGTTTGTGCAAGCCTTTGCTCTTCAATACCTTCCAGTGGGTTTCTTTCATCATCAGATTTACCCCTGAGAAAACTGTAAAAAGCACGTTGTTATGTGAGCATCGTCCGATTTCAAGATGATATTTTCTATCCTCTTCCATATACAGTTCTATCAGATTAAAATTGTTCGGTATTTCCCTGCCTGTTCTTTTCAGAGTATCAACCTGGAGACATAATCGTTTCCGTTCTTCCTCGGTGGCCCGTTCAGCCGCCAGGGCCGCGAGGGGCGGTTCCAATTCCAGACGGGCTTCAAATATTTCATAGGGGTCGTGATCCATCAGCAGGGTCTTTAGAAGTTCGCCGTCGATTGTACCTTCCGATCCGTCAGCTTTAATAAAATTTCCGTGGCCGCTTTTACACTCGATCAGACCAAGCATTTCCAGGGCGCTCAATGCCTCCCGTATGCTCGCCCGGGAAGCTCCAAACTGGAGAGCCAGATTTCGTTCCGGGGGGAGTTTATCACCTATTTTCAGTTTACCTTCGCGGATATGATTCCTTATCTGTCTTGCAATCTGCATGTAATATTTTTGAGGCTGCACCTGTTCAAACATATCCGCCTCTCTGAATGGCTACCGGTATAGCGGTCAGGCCACCAACCTGATAATAATAATCCATGGGGTTGAATTCTGTCAACCCTAAAAAAATTAAAACAATTTCTCTTATCCTTCTCTTGCTCTAATGGAGCCTGATATTTCCGAAAAAAAGGCACGCGTGTATAAGGTAAGTTCTTTTGTAGGCATTCCCACACCTACCTATACCTTCGA
>JBFMGN010000474.1:0-3658 GCA_040752435.1 Spirochaetota bacterium | reverse complement strand
ATCAAGACCTGGAAGATGCGGTCATGAAGGAACTTGACCGGTTGAAAACCGAACCAGTCGAAGAAAAGGAGCTTAAGAAAATATTAAAAATGGCGGATGCCCAATTCATAAATGATTTAAGCTCTAATTCGGGGATGGCGCGGAAACTCGCTTTTTTCGAGGCTGTGGCCGGAGATTGGAAGTATATTCTTCAATGGAGACAGGTCGTCGATAGTATTACCGCGGGGGATGTTATGAGGGTCGCCCGGCAGTATTTTACCAGGGAGAATTCAACGATTGCCTATCTCGTCAAGAAAGGTGATGAAAAAGGAGGAAATAAATGAAAAAGCTGCTTTACATGTTTTTAGCGGTCTCCCTGTTACTCTTTCCGTTTTTAATTTCCTGTACCTCGGCTCCCCCTACGGTTGCGTCACGCCCGCAGACTACAGAAACACAAAGCGCTGATTCACAGCCGGTTACCGTTGTAAAGCCGGCAGAAAAACTGGAGGAAATCAGTTTTAAACCGCTGGAGTTCAATCCTCCTATACCGGTAAAACATACACTGTCCAACGGCATGACGGTCTATCTTCTGGAGGATAATGAACTTCCCCTCTTTCATGTATACGCCCTGGTAAAAACCGGGTCGATTTACGAACCGGAGGAGAAAATCGGTCTGTCATCGATCTTTGCTACGGTAATGCGAACAGGCGGTACGACGTCCAGGGCCCCCGAGGTGTTAAACGAAACTCTGGAATCCCTGGCGGCTTCGGTCGAAATCGGGATGAGCGCCGAATATGCCACCGCTTTTCTTTCCTGCCTTTCCGACGACACTGAGGTCGGCCTGGAAATTTTCGCGGATATATTGATGCATCCCGCTTTCAGGGAGGATAAACTGGCTTTAAGAAAATTGCAGGTTATTGAAGGTATCCGGCGGCGGAATGATAATCCCGTGGGAATTGCCCAGCGATATTTTGCTGTGGAAGCGTACGGCTTGCATCATCCCATGGGATGGTACCCCACGGAGGAGACAGTCCAGAATATCAGGCAGGCTGATCTAAAGGCATTCTACGAGCGGTATTTCAAGCCGAACAATATTATGCTGGCCGTTACCGGGGATTTTAAATCGGCGAGACTCCTTGAACAGCTCGAAAACCTGTTTGCCGCATGGAAACCGGGCAAAGTTGAAATGCCGGCCACCCCGCAGGTAGAAGAGAACAAAAATGGTGTTGTCGGTTATGTTTTCAAGGATTTAAGTCAGAGCACAATTTTAATCGGCCACCTGGGTTTAAAGCGAGCGCCGGATAATCAGGACTATTTTCCCCTGACTGTGATGAACGAAATTCTGGGGGCCAGCAGCTTTACCTCGCGGTTGTTTCGCGAGGTACGGGATAAACGGGGACTTGCCTATTCCACCGGTACGGTGATGAACAGTTCGTTATACGAAAATCCCGGGGTCTGGTTTGCATACTCTCTGACCAGAAATGACAAGACCGGGGAGGCGGTCTCCGTCATTCTGGATGAGATAAACAAGATCAGGATGGAGCCGGTAGGAGAAGATGAACTTAACCTGATCAAGGAACATATTATCAATTCATTTATCTTCGGTTTCGAGTCGGGCAGTCAGGTGGTTTTTCAGCAGATGATGCTGGATTACAGGGGCTATCCTCAGGATTACCTGGCAAATTACACCAGAAAAATGGCTGGTGTCAGCTCTTCCGATGTGTTAAAGGCAGCCCAGAAGTACCTCCATCCCGATAAGCTTATCATTATGGTGGTAGGCAAGGCGGAGACCTTTGACAAAGCCCTGTCGAATTTCGGCCGGGTTAAGGAGATCATCCCCGATTAATATGACGGATTGATTTTATTTAACTATAATATATTATGTAGAGCACTGGGATAAGTATCGGAGTCGGGAAGTGCAAGGAGAAACAAAAACGCATCAGACTAAAACATTTGTCATAGATACCAACGTTTTTATTCATAAACCGGATGCCATCCTATCCTTCAGGGATAACGAAGTAGTAGTTCCCCTCTGGGTGTTGGAGGAGCTGGATAAGCTCAAATCCATCGGTGACGAACGGGGGAGAAATGCCCGGCATGCAATCCGCCTGCTCGATGAGATTGGTCGAAGCGGAAACTTGAGCGATGGTGTTAAAATGGAAAACGGTTCCATTTTGAGAGTGGTAATGACGAATACCGATGATCTTCCTCCGGATTTGACGAAAGACAAGGTGGATAATAAAATCCTTTTTACCGCCTATGCCTTAAAGAAAGAGGGAAAGCTGGTTTTTTTTGTTTCCAAAGACATAAATGCCCGAATTAAGGCCGGTGTACTGGGTATTAAAGCGGTTGATTACGAGAAACAGAAGGTTAATATCCGGGATTTGTATTTAGGCTACCGGACGGCCGATATTTCGCCTGAACAAAAGCGTGAATTCCTCATAAGGGGAGAGATGCAGTGGGGCAACCAGCTTTATCCCAATGAATACCTTATCCTTCGAAATAGAGACGGTGAAGAGCCGGTGATTGGCAGGTATGTATCGGCTTCCGGGTTGATAAAACTGATTGATCCTGATCCCCTTTCCGTATGTGGCATTAAGCCTTTAAATGACCATCAAAAAATAGCTTTCAACCTTCTCCTGGATGACTCTCTCTCCCTCGTTACGCTTGTGGGCAAAGCGGGAACCGGTAAAACACTTCTGGCAATTGCCACAGGCTTAAAAAAAGTGCTGGATGAGGGGAAATATTCCCGTGTTCTGGTAGGAAGGCCGGTCATACCTATGGGAAAGGATATCGGCTATCTGCCCGGCGGCAAGTCGGAAAAACTGGCTCATTGGATGCAGCCTCTATTCGATAACCTTGACTATATCATGGAGGTTTATAAGCGGCAGAATGTAAAAAGTGTTGAGCAGTTGTTATCCAGTAAACTGATTGAAATAGAAGCTTTGACTTATATCCGGGGGCGGTCTCTGCCTAACCAGTTCATTATTATCGATGAAGCGCAGAATCTGTCTCCGCATGAGATAAAAACAATTGTCAGCCGGGCGGGGGAGAATACAAAAATCGTACTAACCGGCGACCCCTACCAGATTGACAGTCCATATCTTGATTCCAGTTCAAACGGCCTCTCGTATCTCGTAGAAGCCTTTAAAGGGCAGGCGGAATTCGGCCATGTGATGCTTGAAAAATCCGAAAGAAGCAAGTTGGCCGAACTGGCGGCAGAATTATTATAAATTTTTCTTGCAAGGATTAAAAACGCCCCTTATACTGTAGTTAATTATGGAAGATGTTATTTTTTGTTCCTTTTGCGGTAAAGTTTTACGCGCGGCGTTCTATTACTGCCCCTATTGCGGTTCTACCTGTAAAGATATTCCTGTATTTGAACGGGTTATTGATAATTCGCTTAAGGAGATGGAAAAAGTAAACTTCTCCCAGGGGTTACTTAGATTGGAACAGATGGAGACTATGCTCGCCAAGCTGGAAAAAGACTTAAACTTTTTTTTGTCTATCCGCTCTTCATAGTATATCTTTTTAGGTTATATCTTTTTAGTGAATATCTGCTCTTTCTTTGCCGAAAATGACAGTGATATGAAACGCATAACGATCTTTCTCGTTTTTGTATTTATAATATGCATTTCTTTGGCTGCGGAAGTCACCTTTTCCGGGTTGGACTTAAACG
>JBFMGN010000473.1:0-3659 GCA_040752435.1 Spirochaetota bacterium | reverse complement strand
TCATGATCTTTATCATTCTGCTGGCCCCGGTAGCTACGGTGATAATAATCGAACGGCTTCTTTTTTTCCGGAAAATACGGGTGGACGAGGACAAACTGATCAACCGGCTTAAAGCGACCCTGGAAAAAAGCCATTTCGACGAAGCATTGAGCATCTGTGAAAATAATCCTTCGCCCATTACGAATCTTATAAAAGTAGGCATTGAGAGCAGGCATTACCCCCAGAATATCATTAAAGAGATGATTATGGACGCAGCCAATATGGAAATACCCCGGCTTGAACGCTTTTTATCGGCTTTGGGGACTATTGCTCATGTAGCTCCTCTGCTCGGGCTCCTGGGTACAGTTACGGGCAATATAAAAGCTTTCGGGGTATTAAGCGCTTTCAGTTCCGTCGGAGATCCCGGGCTTCTGGCAAAAGGTATTGCCGAGGCTTTATTAACCACGGCCGCGGGGATTATCGTATCTATTCCCTCTATTATATTTTATAATTATCTTGTAACCAAGGTAAATCACATTATCATCAGGCTGGAAAACCGGACAAACGAGCTGGTTTTTTTACTGGGGGGGAAAGGGTAAATGCGTTTCAGAAGGCGGCTTTCTCCCCGTGCAATTATCGATCTGGTACCTATGATCGACGTTGTATTTCAACTGGTTATCTTTTTCATGGTATCCAGTACCTTTATCTTGACTCCCGGGATCGGACTGCTGCTTCCAAAATCAACCACGGCCGAACCGGTTGTAATGGGGAAACTGGTCGTGACCGTCGCCTCCAGATCATTAATTTTCCTGAACCGGGAACAATACGACCTTGTAGGTTTGGATAAGGCGTTATCAGAGATGGGCGAAGAAAAAGCGCAGGCAATTAAGACCGTTGTACTGGAGGGGGATAAAGACATTCCATACAGTTTGATGGTTGAAGTGCTTGATGTACTTCGAAAAAACGGGTTTCGGGGTGTAAATTTAAAAATGAAGGAAAACATGGAGACCGGGCAGAAATGAATGTCAGTGACAGAGACAGATTAATAGCCAGTATTATCATCAGTGTGGTCCTTTACAGTGCGCTTTTCTTTTTTATGAGTTTTATTCATTGGGAAAGCAGTTTTTATCCCAGGTATTCGGGTCCAATGTATGTTGAATTGCCGCCGGAGCCGGACCTTTCGCAGGCAGAGACTGAAACGATTAAAGCAGAAATAATCAAAACTGAAAAGAAATCTGAAACCGTAAAGGTTGAGACAGAAACAACCCAAAAAGAAGTAACTACCGTAGAAACAAAAACGGCGGAAAAAGCCGGCCAGCAGCAACCCCCTCCGGTGCCCTTAAAAAGCCCCGTTCCGGAGAAAACAGTACCGGAGGTTGCATCAGGCACAACGGGACTGCCGCCGTCCTTTCCGTACACTGGTTACATCTACAAACCGCCCATAGCCCGGGAATCAACAACCCCCCCGGTAACTTCAGGAAAGGCAATCCCGGAGAGGATTACAACGCCGAAAACGCCGGTTGAACCCACACCGACCAATAGGGAAATAGAACGCGTTCCCACAGAAAACGCGGCCCTGCAAAGACCGCCGGAACAACAAACCCCGGCGCAGCCGCAGCCCAAGGTGTCTGTCCAGGAGGCGGTACAAGAGACGCGACCGGGGAGGCTCCCAGAGGCGCCGCAGTCCGGCAGCGAAACTGGCGGAATGTTTCAGGATCGTCTCTCGGAACTGGACCGGGCTTTTCCTCCGGGTTCGGAGATTGCCCGTTTAGAATCAGCACCGGTTGCGGAGTCAGTCGCTGCCCCTGAATCCGTGACAAAGGTGCTGGGTTCATCAGACAGCCCCCTGGATTTGAAACAGCTCCAGGCGATGCGTAAACTATTACCCCCCGTTGTTAATCCGCAGGAATATTTTTCCCGGGAACTTAAGGAAAAACTGTCGGCTAACCCCGTACCCAATGTTATCGTTATGTTCGATTTATTACCCAGCGGCATAATAACAGGCTTGAAAATGTCACCTCCTTCAGCTTATCCTGAACTGGACAGTGCAGTTTTAAAGGCGATACGACAATGGCGTTTCCAGGCGGTGGATTCTGCTTTTGGAAATGTTCGTGTTACCTTAAGCTTTCCAATTGTTATTGCGAGGTAAGATGAAAATAAAGGCGGTTGCCTTCGATATTGACGGTACCCTCTATCCAAACTATCAGTTGTATTTTCGCTCTATTCCGTTGTTTATTTCAAACCCGCGGCTGGCACTCCATTTCAGCAAGGTGAGGAAAAGAATCCGGACTATCCGGCCTATCACCGATTTCAGAAAACTGCAGGCGGAGCTTCTCTCCGAAGCGATGAATATATCATATTCCAGGTCGTTTCGGCTCATTGAGGAAAATATATACACAAGGTGGGAAAGTACCTTTCACGGCATTAAGGTCTATCCTCAGATACGGACGCTTTTAAAAGAGCTTAAAGAAGAAGGTTTAAAACTCGGGGTTCTATCAGATTTCCCCGTTGCCAGAAAGCTTGAGTATCTCAAATTAAACGAAGGATGGGACTGTACCATATGTTCCGAAGAAACCGGCTATTTGAAACCAAATCCCGAACCCTTTATGCGGCTTTCTGAGGACCTGGATACTTCTCCCGGGGAAATCCTTTATGTCGGAAATCATTATGAGTACGATGTCGTTGGAGCCTTACGAGCAGGCCTGAAGGCCGCCCACATTGGGAAAAAACAAAATTCCGGTTCGAAGGCGGATCTAACTTTCTCTTCTATTGATGAACTTCGAAATTGTATCAGAGAATTTATAAACAATTGACAGTTGAGGTAAGCTGGGATAAGAATAAAAGAGATATGTAAATCTGGGAGAAGGAACTATGATATTCTCGGTAGGTAATATTCTTACATTAGGACTGGTCATTATTATTCTGGCTGTCTTCAGACAGCTTGACCGTAATAACAGATCACTGGAAAAGGTTAAAAAATACTCTGATAAGATCAAGGAAGAACTTGACGGCTTTGTGGAGACAAAAGCCGTTGAATTGAAGGATCTATCTATAGAACTGGGGGTGCATCAAAAAGCTGCGGTTGAAGTTCTTAAGCGGATACAAAACATCGAGGAGGGACTGAATAGCCGGGCCGGTGAGGTAGAAAAAATAAGCAAACGCATAGGCGAATACGACCGCGCTCTCGAAGAACTGGCAAAAATGACGAGCAGAGTTGATGAGAATCTCAAACGAATTCAGAATGAATCGGAGTTTGTTGATACTGTCGGCCGGCGGCTGAAAGAAGCTACAGGCAGGATCGTTCAATTGGAGAGAACATTGCCGGGGCTTAGAAATGAGTTTGACAAACAGAACTCCGAACAGCTTAAGCAAATCATGCGGGCGGTAATAAAAGATACGGAAGGTCTGGTCAAGAGCATACAGCAGGAGGTTAAGGAGTGTGATAAAAAGGTCGACTCTTTCTCCGGTTTTATCCAGCAGCTTGAGGCACGGCGCGACACTTTTAATGTCAGGTTGGCCGAGACCTTGCAGAATACTTTTAATACGTTTATCAAAAAAGGAGAAGCCGCGGAAAAGGAACTGTCCGAGAAGTTTAATGCCCGGCTTGATGATTTACTGGAAAATGCGGATATCAAGGCCGGCGGCATTACCGATTCCCTGAAGAAGGAATTCAGCACTTT
>JBFMGN010000472.1:0-3667 GCA_040752435.1 Spirochaetota bacterium | reverse complement strand
GTCCCGATAGAAACATCGCAAGACCTATGAACAGACTGATACTTGCTTTGAAGCCTTTCGCATGATATTGCAGGAAATCAGTTATTTCAAGTATATGCCATAATTAGGAATGAAAGAGACGGGCATAAGTCCATCGGATGGCTTAAGGCAATACCAGAAAATGATTAGGCATCTCTTAGATCTCTACGTTGCCCATCATCGATAAAGATTAAAAAAATTGGAAGTACTGTAACAAATACTGTTGTTATCTATTGATGGCTGATGTTGTTGACTTTTCAAAAAAATATTGATAATATTTTTTTAATAGTATCAATCCGGGTTTTCTTTAATGAAATCCGCGTGGAAGTACTTCTGTCAGAAGGAAATCCAGGCGCTGAAAGGATGAAAAGGGAAAGTGGTGAAAATCCACTACAGCCTCCGCTACTGTAAGTGATGATGGAGCGGCGATAAGGCCACTGAAGGGCTCTGTCCTTTGGGAAGGGTGCCGTTGCCAGATGATTCACGAGTCAGGAGACCTACCCGGGTTAAAAAAATACCTTCGGAAGGGAGGAACCCGCCTGATGAAAGCACATTCATACCATTTCTGACTCAAAAACAACCAACTTTAACCGGCTTCACTTGTAATTCTATCTTCTTTTGCAGTTCGGCGGTGGTCTACCGCGTGGATAAGGATATTCCTCGATTAACATAATCAGGTTGGAGGTTTTTGAAATGCTCTCGAAAAGAATTCTTTTTATTTTTGCACAGTTATTGATATTTGGGGCTTATTGTTACTCTTTCCCTTTGACGGTGATTGATAGTTTAGGCCGGGAAGTGCTTATTAAGAAAATCCCGGACAGGATTGTTTCCCTTTCACCTTCAGGCACCGAAATGCTTTTCTCTGCCGGCGCCGGGCCCCGGGTGGTAGGTGTTACCAGTTACTGTACCTACCCCCCGGATGCGAAAACCAGGGAAATCGTCGGCGGCTTTTCCGGTGAATCCATAAGCATTGAGAAAATTATATCTCTTTCGCCGGATATTGTGTTTTCCGGCGGAGCTTTTCACAGAACCGTTATCGAGGCGCTCGTCAAAGCGGGTATTACCGTTTTTTCCCTGGATGCGCAAAACCTGGAAAAAATATACGCAGCTATTGAAACCCTCGGCCTTATAACAGGGCGTGCAACCCAGGCTGCGGAAAGGCTTGCCTATATGCGTGCCACCGAAAAAAAGATAACTGAGGCAGTTTCAAAGATTCCTTTGACGGACAGGGTAAGGGTATTCTGGGAGATTTGGGATCAACCGCTGATGACGGTGGGTAAAAATGCCTTTATGGGTCAGATAATAGAAAAGACCGGCGGAATAAATATATTCAACGACCTGAAGGCGGATTATCCGGTTATCAGTGAAGAATCAATCATAGAACGAAACCCGGATGTAATTATGGGCCCCCAAAGCCACGCAACATCCCTCAATGCAGAAAAAATAAGTTCCAGGCCCGGGTGGCAAAATATAAACGCGGTCAGGAAAAACAGGATTTACACCCTGGATGACGACATCACCTCCCGTCCCGGGCCGCGGGTTATCAATGCTATGGGCCTGGTCTTCAGAGCTCTGTATCCCGCTTTTTTTTCTTCAGTTTTCGGAGATACAGACCCCATTGGGTGGTAATGCATCCATGAAGGCGATCCGTTCCTTTGCCCTGTCAATTACAATACTTTCCATCCTCCTGATCGGCGTAGTTATCGTCAGCATCTGCATCGGAACGGTCACCTTTCCGCCGGGTAAAGTATTTAAGGCCCTGGGCAGCCGGCTCCCTTTCCTTTCTCAATCTATTCAAGTTGATCCCTCTACCGCCACAATCGTCTGGGATCTGCGGCTGGCCCGCGCCCTGCTGGCCGCCTCCGTCGGCTCAGCCCTGGCAGTTTCAGGCGCCGCGTTCCAGGGCTTATTCCGCAATCCCCTGGCCGATCCTTTCGTCATTGGCGCCTCTTCCGGCGCGGCTCTGGGCGCAACCATAGCCATAGTCCTCAATCTCCAGGCCGGGTATCTCGGCTTAAGGCCGATTCCTTTTACCGCCTTCCTGGGGGCGCTGGCGGCCGTCGCGGCCGTATATCTTATTTCTCAAACCGGACGACAGGCACCTCCGGCGGTGGCCCTGCTGCTGGCAGGAACAGCCTTAGGCTCACTGATGTCGTCAATCGTATCCTTAATCATGTCCTTGAACGCCAGAGAGTTGCACCAGATCTTTTTCTGGCTCCTGGGCGGTTTCGGAGGAAGAAGCTGGTCGGAGCTTATCTCCCTCCTGCCCTACCTGTTACTAAGCTTTATAATTTTAGGCCTGGTATCGAGACCGCTGGATATAATGGCTTTTGGAGAAGAGGCGGCGCAGGGAATGGGGTTAAGCGTCCGCCATTCACGCCTGATGATCGTAATAGCAGCCTCCCTTGCCACAGCCGCGGCCGTTGCCAATACCGGCATAATAGGATTTGTCGGTCTTCTTGCCCCGCATACCGCCAGATTACTCTTCGGATATATCCACCGGCGGCTTATTCCGGCCTCGGCCCTGCTCGGCGCCATCCTTCTGGTATTGGCGGATGACCTGGCACGGACTATCCTTCAGCCCCAGGAACTTCCAGTGGGGGTCCTGACCGCTCTTCTGGGTGCCCCCTTTTTTCTCTACCTGCTCCGCTCCCGCCGGGAGCGGCTGGGCGGTGATTAATAGGAGGATACATGAGCATATTAACAATCGATGAGCTTTCCTGCGGATATAACGGGGAAGAAGTCCTTCACGCAGTCAGTTTCTCCGTCAAACCGGGGCAAATTATCGCCTTAATCGGACCCAACGGGTCCGGCAAGACAACCCTCCTCCGGGCGATGTGCAGATTGATCAAGCCCTGGCGCGGGAGGGTGTTCCTCGATCAGAAGGATCTCTGGTCCTACCCCCCGAGAAAAGCGGCCCAGAAAATAGCCCTCGTATACCAGGCGGCCAGACTCGTATGGCCGTTTACTGTCCAGCAGGCGGTCAGCCTGGGGCGGTTTCCCCATAAAGGCTGGATTTCTTCGTACTCGGCCGAGGATCACGCCTCTATAGAAAACGCAATTCAAGCGACCGGGTTATGGGAACACCGGAACCGTTCCCTTAACACCCTCTCGGGCGGTGAATTTCAAAGGGCGATGATTGCCCGCGCCCTGGCCCAGTCCCCGCGGATTCTTCTCCTCGATGAACCGGTGGCCCATCTGGATATGAAATATAAAATCGCAGTGCTTGACTTAATCCGGCAACTGGCCTTAAACGGCCTGGGAGTGGTCGTCAGTCTCCACGATCTTAACCTGGCTGCCATGTACGCCCACCAGGTTGCTCTTTTAAACCGGGGCAGCCTTTATGCCATGGGTGACCCGGGTGCAATCCTTGTAAAGGAGAACCTGGAAACAGTCTTTGAAACCAGGGTGCTCATAAAAAACAATACTGATTTTAATAAACCTGTCATAATGCCCCTGCCTCCCTGGTTGAATTAAAGAATTTGTGTTATATTTTATTTGAAATTCTTCACACAGGGCTGTTCCATCATAAGCAGCCTCTATTCTTCAGGCGCATAAAGTAATTTTTTAAGCCTGCCGATAGATTAGAGATGTGATGAAAGTTTTTGGGAGAAATTTCAGATGATTGAACCTATACCACCTACGGACT
>JBFMGN010000471.1:0-3669 GCA_040752435.1 Spirochaetota bacterium | reverse complement strand
ACTTGTACAAAGGTTTTTCCTTCATCGATAATCCATTTTTTTTGTTTATCCATCCCGCCCGCTAATTGGGAACCGAGGGTTCGACCGTGAAAAGCATTCTTGTAGGATACAAGGTACTTCTTTTTCCCGCCGTGCTTTTCCAGAGCGTAGGTCTTTGCGAGCTTTATGCAGTTCTCAACAGCTTCGCTGCCGGTGCTGAGTAAAAAAACACGGTAGTTAGCCGGGTCCGGGGAGATTTCCTTAAGCAGCCGGGTAAGTTCCGCTCTTTTTTCATGGACGAAGACATAAGTAGCGAGGAGCGGTTTCTTTAGTGCCTTTTGAAGGGCAGAACAAATTTCCTTTCTGCCGTGGCCGACGTTGGTTATCAACACCCCTGATGACCAGTCTATCCATCTGTTTCCCCATTTGTCCCATACCTGGAAGCCTTCCGCCTTCTCCCAGACAACCGGCGGCTGGCCCATCATCGATTCCGGTTCGGATTGCATAAGACCTTTGAAAATATCGAGAGATTCAGGAACAGGTAATTTCGTTTTTATTGTTCTGTATCGGGTTCGTACTTTTGGTACATCAACCGGTATCAGGTTGTATTTTGCCATTGCGTAACCTCCGCATTAATTCTTTCAAAAGATTAATTCTTTTAATTCTGTTACCTTAATTCGACATGGGGTGCTTTACCGTAGACTATTGAAACCGGGGCACCGTCATTCGTTATAGAGAGTCTTGAAGCTTCTACAACCAATTCATTTATATAGCTATTCGCCGGTGTGGCGATTATGCCTTTTTGATCCACCTCTTTTATTAAATCCTGCCTTTTTGCAAGAGATTCCTTTTCTGGAAAGGTTTTTACTTCATTTTCAATCCTGTAAATTGCATTTATTATCGCGGCGATTGAATCGAAACCGTATCCAACGGGTTTATATCCTTGGCCTTCCCAGGGTACCAACCGGTAAAAATCCGGGTTGATATAGTTGAAGTATGATCCGGCACAGCCGATACCTTCAAGATAACTGTGAGAAACGCCGCGAAACTGGTCGTCGTGTTCAATAAGGCCTGTTTTTCCGTTGCCTTCGCAGAACATGGTCAGGCACTGTTCGTTGTTTCCTGCACCGTCATCCGGGTACCCCAGGCCGTCGGTTACGGATAGTAAGGCCCCGTTTTCATACCTGACCCTTCCATTGGCCCACATGTATCCTTCTTCTCCGTTGGGGAATTTGCCCTTTACACCGGAGACCGACACTTCCACCGGTTTCAAGCCGGTAATGAAATACACCAGATCTACATAATGGCAGCCAACATAGACGAAAGGATCCGTTTTCTCACAAGTGAACCAGTTTTGGAAATTTGAAGATCTATAGAAATAGGGTTCAATCATTTTCGCTTCCCCCATTATGAACTCACCGAAATGTCCCAGGGAGTACTCTCTTTTTGCGATCAGGGACCGCCTGTCAAAACGTTTGTGATATTCAATACCGACGAAAAGACCTCTTTCATAGGCGCTCTGTTTTATTTCTTCGGACTCTTTATACCGGAGAACAAGGGGTTTAACGCAGAGGATATGTTGGTTTGCATTTAAGGCTTCCATTACCACTTCGTAATGAAGTTGATCCGGCATGGCGACTATCACTATCTGGCGGGGCTTCAAACCTTTAAGTACCGTTTTATAAAGGTCTGGGAAGTTTTTGTCTTCGGATTCGTGCAAAGAGGGAAAGGGGGTAAAATCCTGGCCTGGAAAAGCCTCGGTAAACTCACGGTTATTTTTTAGCGCCTTTAGAGGCGGAGTATTAAGGGCGCAGACTGTAATACTGTTTACGATGCTTAAACGCTGAAGATGATAAATCGACGGCAGGATAAGATCGTTGGTTATCATCCCTCCGCCTACAATAGTCGCATTAACCGGTTTCGCCATTCCTGTTAGCCTATTTAATAACACTTAATGTTATAATTTATTTTAAAGTATTAATCAACAGAAAATGTATTCAGAAAATAATTATATAAAAATTCTCATTGCCTGGCAAAGCGACAGATTGTTCAAGAACAACCGGTGGGCGTTTACGCTCACTGCTTTAATTTTGATACGTTCCTTGACCGGGTAATAGTGTTCTCCGTGTTATGTTTTTACTGTCGCCTCTCTTTGGTCAAGCACCTCTCGAATGCTTTTCAAAACCTCGTTCGGTACATACGGCTTCTGCACAAAATATTTCGTTCCCACCTTCATCATTTCTTCTCTTAAGCCTGGTTCAACGTATCCGCTGGCAAAAATTGCCTTCACGTTCGGATTGATCTCCTTCATCTTCTTATACGCTTCCCATCCTCCGAATTTAGGCAGTCCCGGATCGATCAAGACAATCGCAATTTCATCGCAGTGACGCTGATACAGAGAAATTGCCTCCTCACCGTCCTTCGCTGTGATTACCGTATACCCCTTGCTTTCGAGCCGAGATTGTACCAATGCAAGCAGCATTTCCTCGTCTTCCACAACGAGGATTGTCTCTGTCCCGCCCGGCGCTTCTGTGAATTGTACGGTGTCCCTCTCTGTCGATTCGGCATCATACTGGCGCACCGGAAAGTAAAGACGGAATGTGGTTCCGCGGCCAGGTTCGCTTTCAACATCAATGAATCCCTTGTGGGCTTGAACGACGCCGTAAACGACAGCCAATCCCAAGCCCGTTCCTTTCCCCAACTCTTTGGTCGTGAAGAATGGCTCAAAAATGCGGCTACGCGTGGACTCATCGATTCCCGTACCCGTGTCTCCGACACTTATGCAAGCATACATCTGCTCACTTGCACCGGGGAATCGTTCCTTAAGACTTTCCCGGCTCAAGATCGTTGTAGAAATGGATAGGGTACCCATGGTACCTCCCGAAGGCATAGCATCGCGGGCGTTCACACAGAGATTTAAGAGCACTTGATAGAGCTGGTTCCGGTCAGCATGAACAGTGGGAATCGTTTGGTCGAGATTCAGGGAGTACGTAATTGTTTTCGGGAATGTTTCCTTGAGCATATTAATCAGTTCCTCGACCACATCATTCACTCTGACGGACTCAATAACTACGCCGCTCTTTCGCGCAAAGGTGAGCAACTGATCCACCAAACCGGCTCCCCGTTTGACGGCTTTCCTGATCGCTTCAACACTTTCGGTTGCGCTCTCAAGGACTGAAGCGTGGCCAAGAATGATTGCCAAAATGTTGTTGAAGTCGTGAGCGATGCCGCCGGCAAGCGTGCCTATGCTCTCCAACTTCTGCGCCTGAAAGAGCTGTACCTCCAGTACTCTTCGTTGCTCTTCGGCGAGCTTGCGCTCACTCACATCCTCAAAGACAACCACTGCGCCAACCACATTACCGTTCTGTCGGATTGGCGTGCTAATGTACTCGACAGGAAAACTCCGGCCATCCTTTTTCCAGAACACTTCGTCAGCAACACGGTGTTCTGTGCCGTCCCTGAACGCCGCATGGATTGGAGACTCCTCTTTCGGATAGGGCGTCCCGTCAGGTCTCGTGTGATGCATCACGTCGTGCATCGCTTGGCCGATCAGTTCCTCGGCGTTATAGCCGAGCATCTTCGCAGCAGCCGGATTAATGAACGTGGTCCGGCCCGAGAGGTCCAGACCGTAAACGCCTTCTCCCAGTGAGTTAAGAATAAGCTCATTTTGCAGGCTGAGCCTCCTGAAGG
>JBFMGN010000470.1:0-3677 GCA_040752435.1 Spirochaetota bacterium | reverse complement strand
CGATTATTATTACCGTATTGATAACCTTCGCCAGACTGGAGCGAAGGTCAAGTTTATTTCTTTTGAGCCGCTGCTGGGGCCTTGTTCCGGCATTGACCTTAAAAATATTGACTGGGTCATCGTAGGGGGAGAATCGGGGCCCGGGTGTCGCCCCGTGAAAAAGGATTGGATTATTGAGATTCGCGACCAGTGTTTGATAAGTAAGGTGCCCTTTTTCTTTAAGCAATGGGGCGGAACCAGAAGGAAAAAATCCGGCCGGCTGCTGGAAGGCAAAGAATGGAACGACATGCCTGCTTTTCTTGAGAACTAAGAAAACAAGGATTCAAGCCGTTGCACTAACATTTTGTTTTTCTGGAGGTGGATATTATGGCTCTGCCAGCCTGGTGGCAGGTGGCAACCCCTCACAGGGACATCCGGGAGAAAAGGTTTAGCGAGGCTATCTTCGCTGCCGATCTGGGCGATGTCTTGGGCGGAAGCGCCCCTGCCGAGTATATAGATCCGCGGCTCTTCTTCTCCCGTACCTATCTGACAGGTGGGCTTAGAAATTTAGTCAGAAACATCCTCTCCCGCCTTGGCGATGGCCAGGGCGACCCGGTCATCCAGTTGCAGACCCCTTTTGGCGGCGGCAAGACCCACTCCCTGCTTTGTCTATATCACCTGGCCAAGTCCTTCCCAGAAGTAAACCACCTGGAGCAGGTTAAGGAACTGTCTTCAGCCTTCCCTTCATTCCAGGGAGCAAAGGCGGCGGTCTTTGTCGGCACATCTGCTGATCCCGTCGGCGGGAAAACCCCCTGGGGGGAGATCGCCTATCAACTGGGCTGCTACGAGGTAGTTAAGGAACATGATCAGCGCCGGGTAGCCCCTGGTAACTTGGATTCCCGCCGACTCATAACGAGGTGGTGATAAAAAATATACTAAAACATTGAAAATGTTGGCTTTAAAACCATTTTATGCTTGCATTAATCCTCGTTATGTGATACATTACACATAACGAGGATGTGATGCTAAATGGCAGCCACCGTATATCAAACCGACAAGCGTTCCGGCATCACATATGCTTATGAATCAGTTTCCTACTGGGACAAAGAAAAGCAGCAATCTCGGTCAACCAGGACCCTGATTGGGCGGGTTGACAGTGAAACGGGCGAGATAGTACCTACAGACGGCAGGTGCCGCAAAAAGAATACTCCTTCGGTAACTTCAAAAAGGGGACCTGTGCCAGCAACAGTTACAACCAGATGTTTTTACGGAGCGACTTATCTTCTTGATAGCATCGGGGCTAAGCTTGGCATTACCAATGATCTGAAGCAATCCTTTCCCAATATATACCAACAGATTCTCTCCATAGCATATTACCTGATCCTCGAGGATAAGAATCCTCTTTACCGTTTTGAGAAATGGAGCAGCTTGCACAAGCATCCCTACGGGAAAAACATTGCCTCACAACGCAGCAGTGAGCTCTTTGCCGCTATCACTGAGGAAGCAAAGCATAAGTTCTTCCGCCTGCAGGGGAAGCGGTGCATGGAAAATGAATACTGGGCGTATGATATCACCTCCATCTCCAGTCATTCTGAATATATCCGCCAAGTACAGTATGGCAGAAATAAAGAGAACGATCACCTGCCACAGCTGAACCTGGCGTTGGTCTTTGGAGAAAAATCCAACCTGCCATTTTACTATCGCAAGCTGTCAGGAAACATTCCCGATTCCAAGACGATTAAGCACCTGCTTGCTGAGCTGGATGTCCTTGGCTTTACCAAAATAAAACTGGTCATGGACAGAGGCTTTTACAGTGAAGCTAATATCAATGCCCTTTTCAAAGATCACCTTAAATTCCTGATTTCTGTAAAAATGTCTCTCGTTTTCATCAGGAAAGAACTGGACATTATCTATGACAGCTTTCGCACATTTGAACGCTATAGCGAGAAATACCAGTTGTACTACCATACAGTCCAAACGGAGTGGCAATATACCCAGCACCGCCCATACAAAAAAGATACCCTTTCAGAACGAAGGCGCATTTATCTCCACTACTATTACAACATTGACAAAGCAGCTGAAGACGAAAAAGCCTTTGACAAAAGATTAATCTCTCTGCGCCATGAACTGGAATCGGGCAAAAGGATCACGGAAGATGAAAGGCACTACAAAAAGTATTTCGAAACGAAAACCACCCCGAAACGGGGGACAAAGGTAACTTTCAATGAAGAAGCGGTCAGGCAGGCAAAACGTTATTTTGGTTTCTTTGCACTGCTGACCAATGAGACTATGGATGCCCTCACCGCACTGGAGCTCTACCGCAACAAGGACGTGATTGAAAAAGCATTCGGCAATCTCAAGGAACGTCTGAATATGCGCCGCACCCTGGTCTCGTCAGAGCAAAGCCTTGAGGGTAAGCTCTTTGTGCAGTTTGTGGCACTCATCTATCTTTCTTACATCAAAAAGCAGATGCAGGATACGGATTTATTTAAAAGTTACACCCTGCAGGGGGCACTTGATAAGCTCGATGTCATCGAATGTTTTGAGGCACCCGGCCAAAAACTGCGGGTCGGTGAGCTTCTTGAGAATCAAAAGGAAATATATCGAAATTTAGGCGTTGACCCGCCTGCCTCGTTATGAGTTAGCGGGAATCCAGGTGATAAAGAACGTCTTAACAATCCCCCAGTGGGACTGGTGACGCCTGAAACTGATCCGGACGCCGGCCAGAAGAAGCACTACGCCTACGACCCGCACCTGGACCCGCAACTAGTGTGGTCGGGAAAGACCGAGCACACTAGCTTCGAGGTGCCGACGGTCTCGCTCCACGTCCACGAGCGCATTGACCCGCGGACGATTATTGAGGCAGTGCGTAAACGAAATGGTGTTAACGGCAAGGGTCAGCAAATGTCGTTGTTTGAACTGTCAGGAGAAAATCCGCCGCTGCGCCAGGCCATAGAGTTCTACAAGCACGCCCATGGCTGGAGCAACCGGCTCATCGCCGGAGACAGCCTGCTGGTGACGAACTCGCTCTTGGAAAAAGAAGGCATGGCAGGTAAAGTGCAGATGGTCTACATCGACCCGCCCTACGGCATCAAGTACGGCTCCAATTTTCAGCCCTTCGTCAACAAGCGCGATGTGAAGGATGGAAAGGACGAGGACCTTACAGCTGAGCCGGAGCAGATCCGCGCCTTCCGAGACACTTGGGAGCTGGGCATTCACTCCTACCTTACCTATCTGCGCGACCGGCTGCTCTTGGCGCGGGAGCTGCTGACCGAGAGTGGCAGCGTGTTTGTGCAGATCAGTGATGAGAATCTGCACCGCGTGCGCTGTTTGATTGACGAGGTGTTCGGTAACTCTAATTTCTTTGCTCTCGTCACGTTTAAGAAGACTCTTCCCTTGGGAAGTTCCGGGTTGGCTGGCATCTCGGATTACCTGTTGTGGTATGCCAAGGACAGGAAGAAAGCGAAGTACCACGAGCTATTCGAAGAAAAGCCGATTGGTGAAGGGACCGGTTACACATGGCTGGAGCTACCAGACGGCAAGCGGCGGAAGATGACTACCGAGGAGCGCAACAATCCTCGTCTCATACCGTCTGGCGCTCGGCCGTTCTTCACCAGCGCACTTGCATCCTCCGGCTATACGCCTACGTGCATGTTTGACTTTGAGTTTGACGGCCGAACCTTCAAGTGCGGAAGTAA
>JBFMGN010000047.1:0-11245 GCA_040752435.1 Spirochaetota bacterium | reverse complement strand
CCCCGTCAGAATAAATACTTACGACGGGGATACTCCCGCCTCCATCCGGGTGGCGGCCAGGGATTCCGGCCGCATCATTATTTCGAACCCGGATATGCTCCATACAGGGGTACTGCCGAATCACCCGAAATGGATTAAATTTTTAAGTGCCCTGGCCTTCGTTGTAATTGATGAAATCCACATGTACCGGGGAGTATTTGGTTCCCATATGACCAATTTGATCCGGCGTCTTAAACGGATTGCTGCCTTTTACGGCACCCACCCCCGGTTTATATGCTGTTCGGCCACAATCGGGAATCCCCTTGAGCTGGCAACAAAGATTATTGAAACGGATGGAATCCTGGTGGATCAAAACGGCGCTCCGTCCGGGGAGAAAAACATAATTCTGTATAACCCGCCCATCCTTGATGCGGTCCAGGGAATAAGACGCGGGGTAGTACTGGAAGCCCGGCGGCTGGCAATAAAATTTCTGAAGCGGGGTATTAAGACCATCGTCTTTGCCCGTTCCCGCATAAGGACGGAGCTTATTGCATCATATATCAGGGAATCCCTGAAGAATATGTATAGTGGCAACCACCGGATTAGGGTTGAATCCTACCGCGGCGGGTACTTGCCGAATGAACGGAGGGCGATCGAAAAGGGTTTGCGGGATGGAACGATCCAGGGGGTCGTATCCACCAACGCCCTGGAATTGGGTGTGGATATCGGCGGGCTGGATACCTCGATTCTTGCCGGCCTACCCGGTTCAATTGCCTCTTCCTGGCAGCAGGCGGGGAGAGCCGGCCGCCGAAATTCTCTCTCCCTTGCGGTTATGATCGCTTCAGCCTCACCCACGGATCAGTATATCATCGCCCATCCCGAGTACTTTTTCTCCAAATCTCCCGAATCCGGGTTGGTGGATCCGGACAATATTTTCATTCTTACCGACCACCTTAAGTGTGCCGTCTTTGAACTTCCTATAAAGGAAGGGGATGATTTCGGCGGTTCCGTGGATGAAATTCTCGCTCATCTTGAAGAAAACGGTGTTATCCGGCATGCGGGGGATAGCTGGTACTGGTCCGACAGATCCTACCCGGCTGAGCAGATTTCCTTAAGGTCTGCTTCCCAGGAGAATGTGGTGATAATTAATACCAGTTCAGGAAAATATGAAGTAATTGGCGAAATGGACCGTCCCTCCGCGAAAGAAATGGTTTTTGATAACGCGGTTTATATCCACCGGGGCGATCAGTATCAGGTGAAAAAGCTCGATATTGAAGACAAAAAATGCTATGTGGAAGAGAGTGATCTTAATTACTATACCGACTCAATTGCAAAAACGGATATAAAGGTTCTGCATGAGGATAGAGAATACCGTACCCTGGGCTGCAGTGTTCATATCGGGGATGTCCTGGTGCGAACCCAGGTGACCAAATTCAAAAAGATAAAATTCGAAACCCATGAAAGTATCGGCTATGGTGATATTTTTCTGCCCGAAGAAGAGATGCACACACGCAGCCTTGTTATCGTGCTGGAAAAGGAATCGTCCGCCGGCGCCATATTCTCGGAGTACTCCGAATGGAGGAAAGAACAGATAATAGCCAGGATCGGCAATCTTTTTATTAATGTCGCGCCGGTGTTTCTACTGTGTGATATCAGGGATATCCGTACCGCTGAACGTCTTAAGGACCCCCATTTTAACAACCCTGCTCTCTATTTTTACGACGCTTATCCAGGCGGCACGGGTCTGGCGGAGGGTTTTTTTGATAACCTTGAAAAAATTCTTAAAGCCGCGTACGAACTGGTTGCCCGGTGTCCCTGCTTAAGGGGTTGTCCTTCCTGCATCGGGCCTGAGGATAGAAAACCCCCCTTAACGCTTCCCGGCGAGGAACCTGAGAACCCGAAAAGCACCCTCATCTCCTTTCTCGCCCGATGGATTACGGCTATTGCAGAGTAAAAATCTATGGCGGATAGGTCAAAGCTTGTAGAACGCCTTTCCCATATACGGCACCTCCGAAAGGGTACAGACGGAATTACTCCCAGGGAAAAAAGGGAGACGGAATCGGGCGGGGATGTTCCGGATCTCAGCCTGTCCGGTGGATGGAAAAGGATCGGTGATTTTTGCTACCTTAGGGAAATTGTGTATCCTGATCCTTTGCCTGAAACTTTTGAGCAGTCTTTCCTGCTGGCCCCGGGCACATCCCGGGAAAGGCTTCTTTTTTTTGATACTGAGACTACCGGCTTATCCGGCGGCGCCGGGACTTTTGTATTCCTCGTGGGGCTGGCGGTTTCGAAAGGGGGGACGCTTACTTTAAGGCAGTTTTTCCTGGCAGATTACCCGGGGGAAGGGGAGTTTCTGGCCGCGCTGCTTAAGGAAATGAAAGAAGACGGAATTTATGTCTCCTACAATGGCAAAGCGTTTGACAGTCAAATATTAAGCAGCCGGTTTCTGCTGAACAGGCTGCACTTTAGATTCCCGGATCAGCTTGACCTCTTATACCCGTCACGCCGGCTGTTTAGAAATGTGATAGGTTCCTGCGCCTTAAGTAATATTGAAGAAAGAATTTTTTGTATGAAACGACTGCATGATGTACCGGGATACCTCGTTCCTGAATATTACTTCAATTTTCTGAGAACTGGCAGGATGGAAGTTTTAAAAGACGTTTTCAACCATAATATCCAGGATATTCTTTCGCTGGTCCAGTTGCTCCTGCTGATTGATACAATCTGTGTAAAACCGGAGGATCTCTCCAATGTAGACAGCCATGCCCTGGGGAGTATGCTGCTGGAGAAGGGGTTGTCCGGAGGGGAAAAGGTGCTTGCACGGGCTTTTAAAGCCGGAGATTACCAGGCCGGGAAAACCCTGGGCAGATACTATAAGCAGTCAAAAAATTTAATCCAGGCGCGCAGTCTTTGGGAAAGAATGTGGTTGGATAAAAAAAGTGTGTACGCCGGAGTAGAGCTGGCCAAGTACTATGAGCATGCTGCGAAAGACTATAAGACGGCTTTAAAGATAGTGGAAGCCATGCTGACTTTTATCGATACCGGTTTAACGACACCCGCCAGGAAAAAGTTACAGGAAGAGCTTACCCATCGCGCTCAGCGCTTACAAGCACGGCTGCGGCGCAGCTTGAACAATTATTGCTGATTTGTTTCCGCTGAAACCGGTACAGATTTTATTAACCCCCGTTGGACCCGCTTTGTTTTCCACCTGCCAGATCTATCTATAGTAACCGGTTGAACCACAGCAGCGAAAGCGTCCCCGCGATAAGCAGTACGCCGATCGCGACGGCGGTGAAGATGGCCGTGATTTCGGTCTTTTCCTTCTCGAGGATCAGTCTTGTGCTCAGACTCTCGTAGATCGTGCGCAAATCGGTCTCGTTATCCGCCTTGGAGTAGCCGCCGCCCGTCAGGGCTGCGATCCGCTTGAGGCTTTCTTCGTCCAGTTGCACGCGGAAGGAGCGCCCCTCCAGGCCTAAGACCGCGCCTTCCCGGCTGCCTATGCCGACGGTGAAGATGCGCACTCCCCGGTTCGCCGCTTCGTTGGCGGCCAAAAGCGGATCCGGGCCGGTGTTGCTCTGGCCGTCGGTCAGAAGTACGACGACCGCGGTCTTGTAGCTGCCGGGGGCGAACGCTGGAGGAGGGGGCTCGGCCGGCACCAGGATGTTGGACGGTGCGAGTATCGGCTGATCTTTTTGATCCTCGAAAATCGCCTGGAGGGAGGTGAGAATGCCGCTTCCTACTGCGGTGCCGCGTTGCATCTTGAGCCGGTCGATGGCGGCGAATATCAGCTCCCGGTCCGCAGTCGGCGCCTGCACCAGGGCCGAGGTGGCGCTGAAGGCCACTATGCCGATGAGGATGTTACGCGGCTGCTTCTCAATAAACACCTTTGCGGCCTCCCTGGCCGCGTCGAACCGGCTCGGCTTAATATCCTGCGCCCTCATGCTGCCTGAGTTGTCGAGGGCGAGAATGACCGTGCCTCGCTGCGACGGTAGAAGAATTACCGCGGCCGGGCGCGCGAGAGCTATGATCATGACCATAACGCCCAGGAGAAAGAGCGCCGCCGGAATATGGCGGCGGATGCCCGGTCCGCGTCCCAGGGCGTTCTTGACGAGCGAAAGACTCGCGTACCGCAGGGCATACCGTTTACGCCGCCGCTGTGCCAGGATGTAGGCGCCCGCGAGGATGGGCACGAGGAACAACAGCCACAGCATTTCAGACCATTGGAACGACATACCTTACCTCCTGCGTTTTGCCGGCCCCGGCGCTCTGAGAGGTGAACGATTGGCCGCTTCGAGGACAGCCAGAGGAGGCAGGCACTGCCCGGCGCTGCTTGCGCAGCATTGCAAAACGCACAAGCTCCCGCACGAGGTCCCCCTCCGTGGAGAGCGTCAACAGATCGACGCCGCAGCGGCTGAGCGTCGCCTTCAGCTCCTCTTCACGCCGGCGGGCCGCCTCCGAAAACCGCCGGCGGAATCCCCGGTCATGGGTGTCCAGGAAGAGTTGTTCTCCCGACTCGGCATCTTCCAGGATGACGGTGCCGAGATCCGGCATCTCGACTTCCAACGGATCGTACAGCCGGACCCCGACGACTTCATGGCGACGCGTCATCACGCCCAGAGCATCCTCCCAGCCCGGCACACTAATAAAGTCGGAAACAATGAACACCGCTGCTCGCCGCTGGACAATGCCGAGCGACGCTTCCAGGAGGACTGTCAAGTCCGTCAACGGCACATGTCCTCCGGGCTGGTGTCCGAGCAACTCGTGGCTCAGACGGAGGACCTGGATCCTGCCGCCCCGGGGTGGCAGGACGCGCTCCACGTTGCCCGTAAACAGCACGGCCCCGACCCGGTTTCCGTGCCGCGTGATAAGACGCGCCAGCACAGTGACGAGCTCCACTAGCAGATCCCGCTTGCGTATGCGCACCGCCCCGAAATCCACCGACGGGCTTAAGTCCAAAAGAAACCACGCCGTAATCTCGCGGTCTTCTACGTACTGGCGCACGTAGGGCGTCTGCATGCGGGCAGTGACGTACCAGTCGATGTATCGGACATCATCAGTAAGCTGATACTCCCGCAGCTCTGCCAGCTCCAGCCCGAAGCCATGGAAAAGCGTTCGGTAGTTTCCCTGCAGGAGGCCGTCGAGACGGCGAATCACCGTCCAGTCGAGGCGCGTAAGGATCCTCTCAGGATCTGGTACCGACATGGCTCTTCAGGGTCTGGAGTGGTGCCGGAATCGCTTGCAGCACCTGTTGGATGACCATGTCGCTGGTTACGCCGTCGGAGAGGGCCTCGTAAGACAGCACAATCCGATGCCGCATGACGTCGAGCGCCATATCCGTAACGTCCTGGGGGAGTACGTACGACCGTCCCCGGATGAAAGCGAGGGCCTGGCCGCCCAGGATCAAGTTAATAGATGCACGGGGGCTGGCACCGTAGACGATATAGCGGGCGACGTCAGGAACTCTGTATTTCTCCGCCTCGCGCGTCGCCGCGGCCAGGCGCACGGCGTGCTGCACCAGCAGGGGGTCGACGAAAACCTGTTTTAAGCCACGCCGCAGGTTGATGAGTTGCTCCGTGGTTATCACCGCTTTCACGGCGGCCGGCTCGCCGCTGACCCTCTCGACGACGACGAACTCCTCCGCCTCCTCGGGATACCCCACCAGCACCTTCATCATAAAGCGATCCACCTGGGCCTCGGGCAGCGGGTAGGTTCCGTCGGTCTCGATGGGGTTCTGCGTCGCCATGACGAAGAACGGTTCAGGCACCCGGTAGGTCGCGCCGCCGATCGTCACCTGCCGCTCCTGCATCACCTCCAGAAGGGCGCTCTGGACCTTCGCCGGTGCACGGTTGATCTCGTCGGCGAGAAGCAGATTGGCGAAAACCGGACCTAAAGCTGTACTGAACTCCCCCGTCCTCTGGTTGTAGATGCGCGTGCCGATGAGGTCGGCCGGAACCAGATCGGGCGTGAACTGAATGCGCTTGAACGACCCGTCGATCGCCTGTGCGAATGTCTTGATCGTCAGCGTCTTCGCCAGTCCGGGTACGCCTTCCACGAGAAGATGACCCTGCGCCAGGAGTGCCACCAGCACCCGCTCGAGGAGGTGGCCTTGTCCGACAATGACTTTCTTGACCTCGTAAAGGACCTGCTCCAGAAGCAAAGCCTCTGCGGATCTGTTCTCCTCGGAACGACCCGCAGGCGCCTCCCTCCCATTTGAAATCGGGCTGCTGTTCATTGCGTCTCCTCTCTCTCGATCAGGTTGGGGGTATACCGAACCCTCCCATCGCGAATTCGATCGGCACCGCGAAGCCGATACCGATGAAAACCTGCTGGTCGGTCGGATTCAGGAGCGCGGTCACGATGCCCACCACCTCACCGTCGCGGTTCAGCAAGGGACCGCCCGAATTGCCGGGGTTCACGGCCGCGTCGAACTGGATAAGATTCTTCAGCGTGATGTCCATTTCCTTCAACGTGAACTCCCGCCCCAACCCGGACACCACCCCGGCGGAGACAGAGTCCAGGATACCGAAGGGGTTGCCGACCGCAACGACCTCATCCCCTACGCTTAAGGAGGCCGAGCTGGCGAGGGTGGCCGGTTTCAGGTCGTCCGGGACCTGAAGCGCCTGCAGGATAGCCAGGTCTTTCTCAGGCTGCCGTCCTATGACGAGTGCGTCCGACTGGGAGCCGTCCGAAAACAGAACCCGCACACGTGATGCACCCTGTACGGCATGCAAGGCCGTGAGGATAGTGCCGTTGTCGATGATCACCACACCGGTGGCGAGCGAGCTGTGGGCGCCTGAAGCCCGGGAATCAGAGTCCTCAGAGGAGACAGCCACCAGAGAGGGACGGATGGCCTCGTAGGCTGTCGATGCGAAGGAGGGCTTTAAAGGCGCCGTTTCCAGCGCTCGGCCCACAGCCGCATCAATATCCTGCTGCGTGAGACGCGGCGGCTTAGGGCTTAAGGCATCGTAGACAAGGATGGCGGCGACTGCTATAAAGATGTTGAGGCCGATGAGAAAAACTGTCCTGTACCGCGCGTACAGGCGCCTGAGAGGATCTTTTATAACCTTCCAATCGGACGGCGACTCTGGATTCCCCGGAGGTTGAGGGGAGAGGCGCTCGGAATCTTTTTGTTTTGGAAATTCGCGGACAGGGCTGGAACCGGGCTGCCGTGGAGATAGAAGATCACGGGCGGAATACATACTATAAATGATAAGGAATTTAGTACTGGAGAGCAAGTACCTGCGTTGCCTCATAAAAAATCTAACCCAAAAATGATTTTGCTTTATCCAAAAATCTAACCATGGAGAAGCTTCCGGAAAGATACAATAATGCTGCATCCTGTCAAACTGGGGGAAAACCCAGACCCGTATGATCGATGGCAAACCGGTTACCTTGGTCGTAGGTCAGCGAAAGCGAAAAAAGCGGAAAGGACACGTTATCTATGATGAACTGATACGACAAGCAATCCGCACGATTTGGGAACTCTTTGATTTCATGTATGGGAAACGGCTTGCAGTACTCATTCGCTTGAATATCGAGATCCTCAAGTATCAACCGGAACTGCACATTGATGACGAGGTGCGAGAGAAGCTTTTAGCGATCAGTCCGGCAACTATTGACCGTCTCCAGTCTCGCACAATCAGCTCCCGCGCACGACGCTTTGACCACACATCTGCTGGCAATGCCGCTGCGCCCTGACGCGGTTGCCCTCGTTCGTCCGCCCAACGTCGGCTTTTGGCGCGTCCCATGAAGCGTCTTGTTATGTTTGTTACGGTGCGATCTTCGGAAGACCGAGCATTTCAGGCTTTAGTTGTATACCACCGCCGCTAAAATTCTCTGCGGGCTCTTCAGATATATTGACTACTATAAATTTAACAAATTGCGGATTCCCTCCTCCTTCGATTTCGACTAGTAATTCAGATATTTTTTTGTGAAGCTCTCTCTTTTTTTCTGAAGTCAAAAGCCCTTTAACTGTTTTGATTGTCACTATAGGCATATAATTTTCTCCTTTTCAAAATATTTTCAAACATAACGTTCGGCATCAGCGGCCGGCGAAGCCGGTCCGCGGCAGGCGGTGGTTATGCGAGCACATGGCTTTGTCTTAGAACTTGAGACGCTTTGCAGCGTCTTCGACCTTCTTCTTGTGCTCCTCTATGCGCGCCTGCTCACGAGCTTCTTCGGCTCTTTGACGCCTCTGCCATTCAGAGTATGTCTTGTTAGCTTCCTCGGTTGCCAGTAAGAGCGTGGCTCTGTGGAATTGCTCAACTTCTTCTACTGTTGTGCCGTCTAGTATTACGCGGTCGCCATGGACCATTGCGATGCCGGGCCGATGCATTGTGGTGAATTGAGAAGGATGATCCCACGCCTGAAGGAAGACTTGCGCCCATTCTGGAGGCGGCCGACGAGTGAATCGGAATGGCACAGCATAAAGGGCACTTCCTGGGCTACCGTCGCCGCGAGGCGTGCCAATTTCATCAACGATTATCCCAGAAATGTGAATCGGCTCAAATTCGTCGCTTCGAGCAGCAAGAACAGGCGACGCTGTTGATGATTGTCTTGAAGCTGTCGTTGCTTGCAGTTCTGGGACGTGGCGGACCGGCGGTGCGGTCAAACGTGTGCCAAGCAGAGTGGTCAACAGATCTTGATAATGTCTTTCGGAATATGGATCGTTGCGCAAGTCTACGTGATACTTCCCGGACAGCCATTGCGGTGCGGCCTTTGCCCATTCAGCTGTTCGCAGAATAGGGATGAATTTCCTTTCGTTCCGTGTCGTTAGGACTTCCCCGGTGATTATGTCTCCCTCGTAACCAACACCGCCAATGCGTCGCTCTGACCTATCTTTGTAGCGAGGAGTGCAGACGATGAGGACGTAGTCCGAATCTCTGACGGCTGTTTCCATGAACGCCGGCAACTGGTCTCCTGGTACGAGATGCCACTGATCCAGGACCGTCTCTACGCCATCGGCACGCAGGCGAGTTGCCAGTTCGAGAACCCAGTCTCTGTGAGCGTCACTATCCCACGAGTAAGAAATGAAGGCCTTGGTCATCTCAGATGATCCTCTCTGTCGCATAACTAGTGAATATACTGCAAATATGCTGTATAGCTCCCTAAAAAACTTCAGTTCAGCAGTATAATACGTAAAATAAGGGTGTTATCTAGCGAAAATGCAGTCTCCTTGCCTACATTAATTCAACTTTGCGAGTATATTAGTCAAACTACTGCAAAATTGCAACAGGGAGTCATGTACCTGCGCGTCATGGACCAGGGCGGAAAGGTCCTCTGGCATAAAAACCTGCCGGTACAACCAGAAGCATTCTTGCCTACTCTCACCCCATACGCTCCACCCGGCATCTGCTGCGCCGGCGGATGTACCCGGTGCCCTACTCCGCACCGATTCCCCCAGATAACTGAGGCTGGCTTTTCCAGACGGACCTCTCCTTTTGATTGGAACGGCAAGCAGGCACTTATGCTGTGCTAGGGCGCCCAGCGACCCTCTATATGTGTTTGATGCGAACTGCGTTCTCGCACCCGAATCTTTGAACATAAGCCGGAGGCACGTCGCTGATTCACGGAGTCCGTTATCCAAGAGGCAGCTTTTTCTGTTGGGAGATTGTCAGGGTGAAATTCGCCCCTTGACAACTTGAGGCCTTATACGTGTTATGCAGTCCATTATATTCATTCTGGCAATCATCTGTGCTTCTATGGACCTCACCTTTTAGATTTTCTTTTCAAACGTCGAAGTTCTTTTGCAATGGCGTCTTTACATACCTTTCCCTTAGCAACGCTTATCATTATTAAGGCATAGAGTTCCTCAGAAGGGTCATCTATCTCTATCCCATTCAAGTCTAGGAATACCAGTGCCGCTGCAAGGGCTGTCCGTTTGTTGCCGTCGACGAATGGATGGTTCTGACAGATGTGAAATGCATAGGCAGCCGCCTGGTGGAAGAGATCGGAATGGAGGAATTTTCCTTCGAAAGTGGTAGTTGGCATCGCCAGGGCAGAGCTCAACAGGGCAGGATCACGTACTCCATAGGGTGCCACCATATCTACGGATTTGGTCTTGAAGGATTAGGAGCACTTCCGTCATGGTCAGGAAGCGCGGCTTCAATTCTTACTGCCCAAGTTTTTTCAGTACTGAGCCATGTTTGCGGTTTATCTTCTCAAGGCTTGCAAGCAGTGTTGCCTCGGCATCGACAACGCCCTGAGGTGATATAATGATGTTACGCCCATCGGTTGTGACCTCAAGTGGTGTATCCATTTCCACATTCAGTACGTCTAGTAGTGCCTTGTCTATGATCAAGGCGGCGCTATTGCCATGCTGGATGAGTTTCTTGGTCATAGAGTTAAGGTATACACGAATGTTTCCCTTGTCAATAGCAAGGATGGGTCATGATAAAAGATATTTTGGACCCAGCAATCTGCCTACGGCCGCTAAATAAACGATGCGAGTTCGACCTTGGACGTCCCAACGTCAGGAACTGAGTCGTCGGCTTCAGCGACAATCCTCCTCATATCATTTATCAAAATGACCTCCCGGCAGACTCAACTAATTGCATGTATGCAAGAAATCCAAAACAATAAATTAAAACAGTGCAAAAACTTATTTTCAAATAATCTGCCTTATAAATCTACACTCTTTTTCTTCGCTTCACAACTTGAAAAGCCGGGGCTTCAGTTCCTGGCTAGCCTGTGCAAACCTCATGCTAAATGGAGACTTCAATAAGTCCAACGCCAAAGAAGCAAAGCGCACCTGAGAAACAAATACTATTTTGAATAAAGGACACCGCACTACCATCATCCATCTTTCGAGATAGCGAAAACCTTCTATTTATCATTGCCAGAACGCAGGATAACGTTAAAATTCGGCGGCGGCTGCAATTCACCGTTTGAAAAAATACACGAGGCTATTCCCCGTTCGCTGGAATGCCTTGTTGTGCGAGGCTTCCTTTTTTCTTAATTTAGAATAGAGATGATTCCACTGAATAGTAACACAATCGCTCCCAAACAAAAATTCACTTTGACCAAATTCAGGGACAGTTTTTGTAAAGATGCTTTTTCAGAAGGAGGTTCTGTTCGTGCAATCCGAGGAGCTAATATCAAGCCTCTATAAAAATGGACAGCAACCATTCCCAAAGCCAAAACATGTTTCACGATTAAACCCAAAGACCAACTGTTACCAAAATTTCCAATTCCTGAAAACTGCTTATTAACAACGGTTAATACAGCCCCTGTAACGATCAAAAAAATTATACTATAATTCGCTATG
>JBFMGN010000469.1:0-3692 GCA_040752435.1 Spirochaetota bacterium | reverse complement strand
CGAATTTCTTTCGCTGTCATATATGGCCTCCCATACCACAATTAACCCATTTTTAGATTTTTCAACAATTTTTAATACAATAGATTTAAGGAAGAAAATCGACAATCTCGTCATACATCTCCGGGCGCCTGTCCCTGAAAAACTGCCAGCCGTCGCGGACTTCCCGGATCTGCTCAAGGTTAAGATCAGCAACAACCACCTCATCCTGAGCGTCGCTTCCCCTGGCGAGAATTTTACCCTTGGGGTCGACGAAATAACTGGAACCGTAGAATTGGCCGAATTCCCACGGTTTTTCCAGCCCTACCCTGTTGTTGGCACCGATAAAGACCCCGTTGGCCACTGCCTGGGCCGGCTGTTCAAGTTCCCACAGGTACTGGGATTTTCCGGCCGTTGTGGCTGAAGGATTGAAGAGTATTTCCGCTCCGTTTAATGCCAGAATCCGCGCGCATTCCGGGAAGTGACGGTCGTAACAGATGAAAATCCCGATCTTTGCATACGCGGTTTCAAAGACCGGGAAGCCCAGGTTACCCGGTTTAAAATAGAATTTTTCCCAGAATCCGGGCCATGTATGGGGGATATGTACTTTTCGAAATTTCCCTAAGTACTGCCCGTCTGCCTCCAAAACCGCGGCGCAGTTGTAATACACACCCTCCAGCGCTTGCTCATAAATTGGAAGGATCATTACCATTTTATATTTTTTAGCGTATTCCGACATTCTTTCAGTGATAGGGCCGGGAACCGGCTCAGCGGCTTGATACCATTTAATATCCTGCTCACAGCAGAAATAGGGCCCGTGGAATATCTCCTGAAGACAGAGGATTTGCACCCCTTTCTTTCCCGCTTCTTCTATGAGAGGAATATGCTTTTTGATCATCGCCTCTTTTATTTCCGCAACAGAGCCTTCATGTTTCGGATTCGATGCCTGAATATGGCCACACCTGACTATCCTTGACATTTTATCACTCCTCCTTACAAAACCTGTCGGGCCTCATCCCCCGTTATTTCAGAACTCTACAAAAGGTTCTCTTTTTATAAACCGGCCGCTCCCGGGTTGACCGGTAAACTCAACCTTATCTCCCTTCCATTGGGCGACCTTCTTTCCCCGGGCATACACCAGGTACGGCATTCCGGTAACTTCCAGTCCTTCGTAAGGGGTATAATCGACATTCATATGGAGTTTTTTCTGGGTAATGGTAAACTTCTGTTTCGGATCAAAGACCACGATATCGGCCTCCTTGCCCGGGGCGATAGCGCCCTTGTCTTTTAACCCGAACATCCTGGCAGTGCCTGTCGCTACAATCTCTACCATCTTTTCAAGACTGATTCGGCCTTTTACAACCCCTTCGGAGTGCAGGAGCATGAGGAGGGTCTCGATTCCGGGCGCGCCGTTGGGTATTTTCTTGTAATCATCCCGGCCGAACATATCTTTCTTACCCTTGAAATCGAACGGACAATGATCCGTGGCTACCACCTGGAGGTCTCCCCCGCGTAACCCCTCCCAGAGCGCTTCATTGCTTTCCTTTGTTCGCAAAGGAGGGGACATCACATACTTGGCACCCTGCCAGTCCGGCTCCTTGTAGCGTTCATCGTCAAGGAGCAAATACTGTGGGCATGTTTCGGCGTAGATATGAACACCCCGGTCCCTCGCCTGCTTTACAATCTTCAGCCCTTCCCTGGAAGAGAGATGAACAATATAGATACGGGAGCCGGTCAGTTCGACCATCTTCGAAGCCCGGTAGATAGCCTCCTCTTCGGCCAGATTGGGCCGGCTGACTGCATGATAGTACGGAGCCA
Organism: Spirochaetota bacterium; assembly: GCA_040752435.1. Taxonomy (GTDB): domain Bacteria; phylum Spirochaetota; class Spirochaetia; order SPDA01; family JBFMGN01; genus JBFMGN01. Next base: position 1,898 of record JBFMGN010000469.1, on the reverse strand, counting down.
GTTTGCCCTCCCTGGCCAGCACTTCGTTCATATGCTGGATTATATACACATTCTCAGCATGCACCTGAACCAGGCCGCCGTACCGCTTTGTTTCTTCCAGAAGCTTGATCATCGTCTCATCGTCAACCCGGAAGTCATACACCATAAAAATCTTGAAACTCGGAGTCCCGTAATCCTGGATCGCTTTTTTCACCTCTGCCAGGATCTCAGGCCTGGGATCCATTATTGCAGGATGAATGGAGTAATCCACGACCGCCTTACCGGACGCCCAGGACTTTTTTCTTTCAAGCCCGTCCAGAATCGATTCGCCTTTCTGTTGCAGTTCAAAATCAACGATCGTAGTAACCCCGCCGCACGCGGCTGCGATTGAACCTGTTTTAAAGTCATCCTGGGCGGATGTGCCCATAAAAGGCATTGAAATATGAGTGTGAGGGTCAATGGCACCCGGTAAAATGTATTTCTCCTTCGCATCCACAACTTCATCAGCTTTATAATCGAGACCTGTCCCGACCGCCTTTATTCTGTCGCCGTCGGCATACACATCGGCGATATAAGAACCAGCCGTAGTAACGACTAAACCGTTTTTAATTAATACGCTCATACTTAATTTCCTCCGTAAATAAATTACGCTTTGACAATAGAAATCAGCCGGCGAAAACCGAATATTTCAGATCTTTCTCCAGCTTTTTTTCCATGATAGCGGTTTCCTTCCGCTTCCAATCCGAAGGCATCTCTTTATAGGTGATGAGATCAGGGATCGGACATACAAAACTGCAGATCATACAGCTTAAGCATTTCTCTTCGATAAGTTTCGGCCGCCGCTTTTCAGTCTCCCACTCCAAAGCCTGGCCGGCCGCATCCCGGCATACAATATAGCATTGTCCGCACCCGATGCATTTATCCAGGTCGTACTGGCTTACTCCCTGGCGCTTCAAATCGAAGTGATCCGTCTCCTGGAGCTTCGGCAGGGTTTTCCCGATCAAATCCTCCACCTTCATGATATCCCGGGCAGCCATATAATCGGACAGACCTTCAATCATATCCTCCACAATCCGGTAACCATAGTGGATTATTCCCGTGGTTACCTGCAGTGTGCTGGCACCGACCAGGAGAAATTCCAGGGCATCAATCCAGGTTTCGATACCCCCCATGGCAGACAGGGGCAGATTCAGTTCCTCACACTTAGCCATATCCGCAATAAAACGGAGAGCGATCGGCTTTACCGCCGGGCCGGAATAACCGCTGCGGGCGCCGATACCGAAGATATTCGGTTTGGGCACCCAGTCTTCAAGCCCTATCTCCGAAATAGCGCGGATAGTGTTTACAGCCGAAATCCCGTCCGCCCCTCCTTTTTTCGCATAAAGAGCGGGTTCAGTCATGTCAGTAATATTGGGTGTCATTTTTGCAATAACCGGGATGGAAACCGACTTCTTTACCGTCTCGGTAAACTTCTCTAACAGAGCTACCGCCTGGCCGACTTTGTGTCCCGAACCTTCTACCGTCATGTGGGGGCAGGAAAAATTGAGCTCCAGCATATCGGCGCCGTTATCCTCCGAGATCCTGGCGAGATATGCCCATTCATCGTTGGAAAAACCCATGATGCTCGTAATAATGATGCGATCAGGATAATGTTTTTTTAAATAGAGAATATCCAGGAGGTTATCCTTCAGGGGCCGGTCGGAAATCTGTTCCACATTCTGAAGCCCCACCAGCCGTTTTGATCCGTAGTGATAGGGATTCATGCGCGGGGAAGGATGGATGATGGGAATTCTGTCGGAATTAAGAGTTTTATAGGCGACCCCGGCCCAGCCGGTCTCAAAGGCCTGAGCAATCATTTCGGCGCTGTTGGAAACCGGTGAGGATGAAAGCAAAAAAGGATTTTTAAATCGTACCCCGCA
>JBFMGN010000468.1:0-3696 GCA_040752435.1 Spirochaetota bacterium | reverse complement strand
ACGAGTAGTTTCCCATACTCCGGTTTTACCATGTACAGTATAGGTTCCATACCCATTTTTACCCGCAGGATATTGAACAAGCCGTAATCAGGAGCCAGGATATACATCCACAACCCGGCAATTACTACCCAGCCAAAGAGGTGGGGAAGGTAGATTGAGGTCTGGATAAATCTCTTCCAGAAAGGGTTCAAAATCTCATTCAATAAAACGGCCGTTCCCACGGCCACCGGGATGCCAACCAGCATACCGCCGAAACCGATAATCAGGGTATTGAAGAACGCGTTCCAGAATCCGGGAGTTGTAAACGCTTCAATATAATTGGCAAAACCGATCCAATCGCTCTTACCTACAAGACGGAATCTCATAAAGCTGATTAAGAATCCATAGGCAGTCGGGATATACGTAAAAAAGAGAAAGTAGAGCAGCACGGGAAATATCATAACATAAATAGGGAATGTCTTTTTAAACAGGGCTCTTCTCTTAAGACGTTTTGTTGCTGCTGCTTCATTAGAAGCTTCAGGCGTCATTAGCGATTTAAACCCTGACAGGGTTGATGTTTTTTTGCTTAAAGACATCAGCTTTGGTCCTCGGCTTGAACTTAAAAGAATATAAAGGCAGGGCATCACTTTAACCCTGCCTCCTTAAGATTTTCAACTATTTACCGGTCTTTGAAACAATTTTCCGGTAATGGATAGAGTCTTAATAATCTACAAGTCCTAATTCCTTCATGTGTTTTCGGGCGTCTGCGAGCCCCTGAAGCACATTCACTTCTCCCCGGATTATCCTTCCGAAATCCGCAGCCGGTACTTCATCTTCCCACTGGGCTTCGTCTCTTCCAAGAAGTTCCTCCATTTTCCAGTAGGGTGCCCACAGCACCGTTGCCTCTGTCTCCTCTCTTCTTACATTGGGGACCTTCGTGCCGTCGGCAAAGTAGACATTATCTTTTGTCGCCCAATCACCAGATTGCCAGTCCCACAATGGAAGAATCCCATGCTGGCCCAGGGCCAATTTTCCCGCTTCGGTCAAGATAATTTTTCCTTCTTTCATATTCCAGTCAAAGCTTTCCGCCCCATAAATTCCGAGAACGGCCCCTTCTTCCGTCTGGAAAAATTCGAGCAGCTTGAAGGCCTCATCCTTGTATTTGGAGTTTGAGGGAATAGCATCAAAAGCCGGCGGTGAACTTCTGTCAATGGCTTGTCCGTTAAGACCTTTAGGAAGTGGGAAGGCGCGTGCTTCAAAGGGGGAATCCGGCCTTTCCTTTTTCACCAGGTCGTTCATCTGATGGATCCAGTTACGCCAGTAGCTGATCACACCTACTTTATTGCTCATAAACAAATCACGCATAGCTCCCGATCCGTTGGTTACAAAATTCGGCTCCAGGATTTTTTCCCGGTAGAGTCTGGCCAGCCATTCAAAAACCGGCGCGGCTGCATCCTGGGTCCAGGGTGAATAAATCTTCCCGTCTTTATCCCTGGCATAAAGACGCTGGAGGCCGAGGGTACCGAACCAGGGGGTGGCATCGTATAAGGTATGCCCGAATGTAATTCCATAGGTATCCTGTTTTCCGTTTCCATCCGGATCGTTGTAAGCAAAAGCCCGCAGTATTTTATACCAATCATCGAGAGTGAGTTTTGCATCCGCCCGCGGTGGATCACCCACCATATCAACTAAACCTAACTTCTTAACCCAGTCCCAGCGGATGATCGGACCTGTACCTGCCTGAGGCGCACCAACCCCTGCATAGAAAACACCGTATATATGGCCGTCATCCTTTCTCGCAGCTTCAAATCCCTTTAGATCGGGAAAGAGCTTCTTGTTCATAAACACAGAAGATTTATTAATCCTGTCTTCAATCGGTGTAAACAGATTGGGATTATCTTTTACAAGTGTGTCAAACTGGTCCCAGTTGAGATACGCCAGATCGATCTGTTCTCCGGCAGCAATCATGGATGCAAGCTTTGTCCGGTAATCCGTGCTGGAAGTCTTAATTATCTTTACTTTAATTCCGGTCTGTTTGTACAGTGCATCGGTCCAGGCTGTATCTGCTTCCGGGCTTCTGCCGCCCAGAAAGTGGTGGGTCCAGACCAGTTCAGGTACCTTTTTCGCTTCTGTTTTGGTTTCGGTCGTGGTTCCCGGCTGCGGTTCCTGTTTTCCGCCTGCAAAAAGTGAAAAGACCAGGGTGAATATCAGGCATAGGGCCATTCCAAAGACCCACCTTTTCAGGTTACTTCTTTTAATCATTCCATCTCCTCCTCAATTTATATTTATGCCATCGTTGGCATAAATATTACCCTAACACATAATTGTTGAATTGTCAAATTTTTTATTGAAAATTAATCACTTTTTAATACTATAAATTGAGGTTCTTTCAAAATATTAGCCCCCTTCGAGGGCGAGAAGCTTGGGCAAGCATATTGGGTGGCGCTCGAAGGGGAAGCGGAAGGATACGGAAGGCCGCAGCCCTCTTATTGCTAAATCACATCCGGTCTGGACTCAGACTGCAATAGTTCCTTCCGCAGCTTTTCGCTGGCCGGATAAAGTTTAATATCTGTACAGGCGTTGGCTGTTATTCTAAGCTCTGTTTCACTGAAAATTTCTACCTCTTCCTGAAGATCCCCGGAAGCGCCTGCGAGTTTCAATAACTTAAGGCCGAAATGTTTTGCCACGAAACGGTACATAGCCGTCCTTTTTTTAAGATTATAATCATGTTTACCGTCCCAGAAGTGGACATTTTCGATATTCCCGGATTTTCCGTACAGCTCATAGATCCTTTGCAGGTAAGGATATTCAATCCTGGGTGTATTCTGAGTAAAATCCGACCCGGCTGAGACCAATAATTGAGGCCGGGGTGCGGTTAAAGCGGCAATCTCCACATTATTTGTACCGGTCTTGCTATGAACCGGCAGATCGGATTCGCAGTGGCAGCCGCCGTAAAAATGGGCGGATACCATAACGACCGGAACAGAAAGCGCAAGCCTGCCGTCCACCGCAGCCGCCATAAAAGCCTGAGTGCCTCCTCCGGAGGCGCCGGTTATTCCGATCCTTTTCCGGTCCACCTTTCCAAGGGACAGGAGGAAATCGACCGACCGAAGGCTATTCCACAACTGGTATGTGAATACGTAATCATCAGTGTGGGAGACCTGCAAGGATTCGCCCCATCCGACCATATCGTATGTAAATACAATGACACCCATCCTGGCCAGGGTAGCGCTTCCGGCCTGTACCATTGGACTGAAACGGCCTCCTTCTCGATCAAAGTGGCCGTGGGGGTGGAGCATTGCAGGCCATAAACCGCAGCCCGGAGAGTTTTTTTCAGGCATATACAAGTTGCCGAAGCAGTAAAACCCCGGGTAACTCTCAAAGGCAACATTGTAAACCGAATATCCGGGACCGGATTTTCTGTTTCGGATGCGGGGTTTAAGAGCTGTTTTTTCGGGCAGGGGGTAAAGCCGGGCGGTTTTTAGAATACCGCCCTTAACAGATTCCGCTCTTTTTTCCCATTGATCACGTTCCGGGTACAATTCCAGCAGTTTTTTAAGATTTTCCTTCCCCGCTTCGCATGATATTTCGTACAGGCTAGAAGATTCTCTGAAATCATTCGGTCGTATTACAGAATTTTGTTTGTTCATTGCTCCAAACTAATATTCCAATGCAAAACTTTGTATTTCCCAGGGTTTCAACGCAGCTTTAAAACTG
>JBFMGN010000467.1:0-3701 GCA_040752435.1 Spirochaetota bacterium | reverse complement strand
CCGCGAACAAGTTTGGATATCGGAATAATGGTTATAGAGGCCAGCACAAGCGCTCCGACTATACCCAGGCCGATAGCAACAAGAGCAGTAGCAGTCGAACGGATAATAAGACTTTGAATGGAACTTACGATTTCACTTAAAATCCTGCCGGTGGACACCCCCAGCCGTACGAGTCCCCGGAAATAGACGGGCTCCCCCGGTCTGGTAAAGACAATCGGTTTGTAGAAAGTGTAGTTCATATGTTCCCGGGAGAGCCGGGTTATGTCGAATGACGGTACACTCCCGGTAATATTACCGATTTCAAGTAATGTGCTGTTTACTTTCTGTTCCAGTATTTTTATCTCATCCTGATATTTTGCCAGTTCTTCGGCCGCCCCCGGGGCGTCGCTTAAAGCGAGCTCTCTGGCCGTCCGGCCGAGCCGGTCAATCTCCTCCGTCATTTTTCCAACCGAATCGATTGCTTTTTTATCGATCGAAGCCTTAAGCTCTTCTACTTTTGAGGTTACATCATCCTGGAGCCTGGATACCCCATAGTTAATCTTTTCCTCCCCGGTTTTTTTAGAAATATCGGGATCATCCGTTGCCCATACATAGTTGAAGTTAACCGGGTCGGCCTGGCCCTGACCGGTTATTGTAACAAACACCGCGTCCGGCATAGCGGTTTTCTGTAAAAGGATATTATTCAGTTCAATGGGGTCCTTCCTTGGAAGACTGGTTCTGGCTGCCGACACAAGACTTTCCAAAAGCACCTCTGTTTGCTGCCGTAAACCTTCCGCCAGATTTTTCTGCTGAGTATCAATCATAAACAGGCCTAGAGGCAGTGAAACCATCAATACAACCACTATGACAAGCATTGTGATAAAAAGCGTAAATTTAATGCGTAAACCCATACCACGTTTTTTCATTTCCATAATCCTCGCTTTCTTTTCAGAAGCGGGCATTGTGCTTCCCGTAATAAGAGAGAGAACCTCCGCCTTAAGCATTCTGCCCTCTTTTGCAATGGCACCGATTCTCTGAATGGAAAAGAGCATAATAAATCCCAGGAAGGCTACAATGATCCACACTACAAGATAATTGATATTGAGAGAAAATTTCTCTCCGCTTAATACCCGTAAGCCTTTTACTCCAGGTTGCCGGAAGTCGCCGAATTTTACAGTTCCTAAAGATTCCAACCGTAAAGGAGACTGGGAGAAATAGAGGCCGCGCTGAGGGTGAATCAACCCTACCCGATAAGTGCCCTCGTTAACATCCTCGATTGCCGGTCCTTCAATAAGTCTATCCGTGGCGACATTGAATATGCCCGCTCCACGGGTAAAAGTATAATCATAGGGCGGCTTTCCATCGGTATCCACTATAACTTCCTGAATCAGCCCGTCGGCGGAAAACCCCCGGCCGCGGATTGTGAGGGAGATTCTCCCCAATTCATCCTGAAGCGTATCTATATCGGTAATATATGTTTCCGGAATATATTTGTTCAATTTAAAGAAAACAGTCTTTGGGAGGCCAGCGTTCCCTACGCTGTCAATCGCCCTCACGGTGAAGGCCCACACACCGTCATCCCTGTTTCTGTAGTACAACCGGGGAGTGTTTATGATGGCACGGTCAGAGGGAACCGCAACCTTAACCTGTTGGAACGCTGCCTCCTGCCCGGCGGGGAATTGATCTAACGACCCAAGCGGCGTAAGCACATAGCTGTATCCCTCTATTGGGTCTTCTTCCGGGGGTTCCCAGGACACAGTAAAGGAATTTGATGCGAGAAACCCTTCCTCGTCGGTTTCAAGCGGCTTGAAGGTAACCTGCCCGGGTGGAGTTGTATCGCGATAAAAGGAGAGAGTAACCGGGTCACACCAGTTACCGGCGTAATCCTGAGCTGCAAGGTGGAAGTACCAGTAGCCGTCATCCTTGACCTCGATAGTGGCTGTCCTGTTATTCGGCAGAACCAGGAGATTTTTAGGCGGGCCGGTATCCGGATTTCTGTCCCACTGGTAACTAAAACCGGCTACCTCCGAAGAATCGGCCGGTAAATTCCAGGTAACAGTATAGGAATCCTGCCGCATCCTGGCTCCCGCGGTAAAATTAACCGCCTTCGGCAGGGGGGGAATTACGCTCCGGTCCGGTTCCAGTAAGACCAGACGCGTGGTATTGCCGACTTGATTTTCCCAGAGCAGATACAGTTCACCGTTGTGTTCGATAGGCTGGCCGAAGGTTGATACGCCCGGGATCGGGCTCAAATCTGAATCGTTCCAGAGATACCCTCGCTTTACAGCGAGTATTATGTGGTCATCCCCTTTGCGGTTGTCAAACCAGAGAAGCAGCACCCTGCCTTTATGTATAATTATCTGGGGGGACCTGCACGTCCGTACTCCGGTGGTTACCTTTTCGGGATCATCAAGGAGTTCGCCCTCAAGACTGAGTTCGGCATAGTAAATCTGAGGGTTTCCAATTGCAAATCGCCGCTCCCATGCCAGCGCCAGTTTTCCGTTTATTCCGGCCAGGACAGGACGCTGATTATCATAACGGTTCGGACTGCTGTCACCTTCCGCCTGAACTTCTTTGAAACCAGTTAAGTATTTGGCGGGCCCCCAGGTCTTGCCGCCGTCCAGGCTGATTTTCAAATAAAGCTGGTATGTTACCCGTTCTACGGCTTGAAAGGATTGAAAAACGACATAATCGCGGCCCCGGTATGAAATATAATAAGGGAGAAAATTCAATTTCAGATTTTGTTCAGACACCAGGGGAAAAAAATCCGTCCATGTTTCTCCTTTCTCCGAGAGGGAATAAAATATTGACAGGCTGTCCTGGGTCTCTTGAGTTGCGAAAAGAATCAAAGTGCCGTCGCCTTTTATAAAGAGCCGCGGCGACACCGTAGCTTTAAAGGTGACTTTTTTAGCGAGAACGGAAAAATTTTCACCGAAGTCAATGGACTTCAAGATCGTAATTGAATCCTCCGACGAGGAGACCGCGAGATAAATTGCACCCTTCTCATCCACGGCCAGAGAAAAAACGGGTACTTCGCTGCCTGCATAGGCGAATGGGCCGGCACAGCGCCCCCTTTCAGTCCAGTTTTTGCCATCGCTGGAAATTTTTAAGTTTAGATAGATTACACCCCTATCGGTTCTCTCTTTTATAAATTCCTGCCATGCAACCGCGATAACCCCTCTCCCGGCCGCCGCTTTAGGAAAACGGGCGCCGGATTTGACCAGGATTGAGGGCTCCTCCCAGTAAAAATCCTGCCCGTAAAGATGAATCGCTTTTAAATTGCAGAAACTTAAGACCAGGCACAGGGCTATCCAGGGCATCAGGCTTTTGAGCCCGCACCGCCGGAGTAGAAAACTCAGATTTTCGATTCTATCCTCCTTTTCAGTTCCAAAAGGGGCGAATATTGCCGATTATTGCTATCCTGTAAAAGTCTGTTTACGATTTTAAGGGCTTCGTAATAACTTCGTTCGATAAATTTGTCTTCCGCCAGTTTGAACTGCTCCTGTGCAGCACTGGAAAGTACCACTGTTGCAGTTCCTCCCGTATCTTTCTGAATGCGGTCCTTTAATTCGATGATCTTTATGCTTTCAGGATTCAGCTTGAAGGCTTTATTCAAGTATTCAAGGGCAATAGGAAACTGGCCTTTTACATTGGCTTTAACAAGAGCAAGAGCCTTCTGATAGAGTTCTTCAGCTTCACGCAGTTTGGCCGGATCCGGAGGG
>JBFMGN010000466.1:0-3709 GCA_040752435.1 Spirochaetota bacterium | reverse complement strand
TAGAGGAAGTTAAGGTCAGCGATAATTATGTCGGATTCAACCATCATTTACTACACATCTAATCGGGAAGAAGAAACTTTTGAAGAGAAGATAAAAAAGAAACTGCTTGAAACGAGTAGGGGTCTTCCAATCATTAGTGTCTCCCATAAACCAATTAAATTGGGCAAAAACATTTGTATAGGAGTACATAATCCTACAAATGTTCTCTTATTCCATCAGATTTTGCTGGGTTGCAAAGAAGCCAAAACCCCTTTTGTTATAAATGCCGAGGCTGATTTTCTCTATCCTCCTGAATATTTTAGATATAAGCCCCCATCACCAAATAAAATATATCGCTACAACAATATAAGAGTTTTATACAAATATCATTGGGGGTTTTTCAGAAAAAAATATTCGGAGGGGGCGCAAATTGTCGGTAGAAAATATTTAATTTCTCTTTTGGAAAGCGCCTTGAAGGACATTTCTATCTTTGAGGATAGCCCCAAATCGCGGCGCTTCAATCCATATTGGGGCGTTCCACTCGAGATGTACGGCGGAGAGATACCGTGCGTAACTTTTAAAACCGGAGATTCGCTTCATAAATATGTTTCGATGGAAAGAGAAAAATCGAAACCTGAATTGCCGTATTGGGGAACAACAACTAATATACGAAAGGAGATGTTTAATATTGGATAAATCATCAGCCGCCAGTCATATTCCTCTTTTGGTACGCATATTTGATTTATCGGAAGGGAATGTTTTGGAAATCGGAACCGGCTATTTCTCTACCTTAGTTCTTCACTGGCTGGCACATATTTATAAACGAAAAGTTTACTCCTACGAAAACGATCCGTATTGGTATAAAAGGGCCTTACGAGCAAACTCCAAATACCATACCGTAATCAAAGTTGACAATTGGGATGAACTGCCAGTAGACAAACGCTGGGGATTAGTCTTCATAGACCATAAACCCGGGGAAAGAAGAATTGTTGAAGTCGAAAGGTTTGCGAATAGCGCAGATTATATTGTCATCCACGACACCGAGCCTGAACATGAGAAAGAATATAAATTCAGTAAGATCTGGCATCTTTTTAAGTATCGATCTGACTGGAAGAAGACCAAACCTTGGGCATCGGTAGTGAGTAATTTCAAGAAGCTAGATAATATTGAATAGAGTTAGTTAAGAAATGTGGTTAATTATCTCTTGTGCTTCCTGAATTAAGGCATCGGCCTGTGCATCAGTAATTTGATTGCCTCTCTGGGCATTCACCGCGTTAATAAAAGCCTGAAGAGAGTTAAGCGCAGCTACATTATTGTTTAGATTAAGATCGTTGAGGGAATCAATGGCGGCACTGAGTTTGGCATCTAAACTATTCTCAATTCCCTGCTGAAGGTTAAATGTCTGCACCACAGCAATTAGACTTTCTGTAGCCTGAGCCGGAGTTTGGACAGTAACGGTTAAAGTATCAGAGTTTGATGCCCCGGCGGTATCGGTAACGGTCAAAGTAACTGTGTATATTCCGCTACTTAAATAGGTGTGAGAGGCGGTAATGCCAGTTCCTGTAGTTCCATCTCCAAAATTCCAGCCATAACTGACAATATCCTGGTTCCCATTAGGATCAGACGAAAGAGACCCACTAAAACTAACCAAATCACCAACAAAAACGGTTTGATCAGAACCTGCATTGGCAACCGGTGGTTGATCCAACGGTGGGATGGGATATTCTGGGAATGGCCCTGATGCAAAAGGGATATAATCAACCTCCCCATTGATATTATCGGACGGGTCGGTATCTCCCCACCAATTATTTTCGGCGTTTAATGCACTTATATTCCCTCCCGAAAGCCTCAGTCTGCGGATGGTATCAAGATTTATATTATTCTCACTCATCACATTGGAGGAGTACGAAAATAGAATCCCTTCCCAGATGGTACCTCCTGTATTGAAAGCATTTTGTCGAATCAGGCTGTTAGTAGCTTGGGTTAAAAATACTACTCCACTATCGCCCCAACTTGTTTGCTTAACTGTCCCGATAAAAGAATTATTTAGCACTCGTTCATCATCTGATGGACCACGAATAAGAAGGACTTCGTATGAATTATTACCTTCTAGAATATTGTTCTGAATTAGGTCGCCATTCCTTGCCCATTCTATTTGAAGTGCTAATCCGCCATTTCCCGAAACGATACGGTTGTACCGTATTATTGCGCCAGAAGAACCCCTCGATAGCCAAACGGTCGGTTCATTATATCCAATACCCAAACCATTGATTAAAAATCCTTCTAAAATAATGTTGCTTTCTGAGTTTTCTGTAAATAAAATCGCAGCATGACCATAGGCTTGAGTTTGACCATTAATGATAGAGGTGCCTGCTCCTCTACCAGAAAGGCGAATCGACTTACTGATAACAAGGTCTTCATTGTACGTTCCGGGGCCCACGCAAATTGTATTGCCAGACATTGCAGCATCTATCGCGGCTTGAATTGTGGAATATTGGGAAGGGACATTAATATTGCACTGACTTCCTGTTGGCGGAGTATAAGCGGTTAAATTCGCACCGATTGTGGGTGTTTCGCTTACGACAAGGCTAAAGTTGTCAATATACCCTCCCGCATTTCCTAAATACACACCCGTTTTCCCGGTTCGGTCTGAAATTGTGACATTATAGGTAAATAAGTATGCCCCATTTAGATAAACATCGATATTGCCGCTTGGGGGGTCCGCGATAATCTTTAAACGATACCAGGCATTGTTTCGAAGTGTGGTATCGACGTATGAATAGTTAAGTGGCGCACCGTTTATTTGTTGGTTTACCGATATTATCCCCGCCGCCGGGTAGACAAAAACAGATGCCCAGTTTAACTCATCTTTTATCCAGAAGATGACTCCACCATAACCCGAAGGCTCGCTTGTCTTTATATCGGTTTCAAGTATTTGACTCGAAAGTCGACTATCGGCAATGGTCGCTACAACCATATCTGCGCCAGTATCTTGCGTTAAGGCACCGTTTTCAATTCTCCAATTCCCACAAACCCAGGGTGTATGGTACGAACAACCGAGTGTCCAGCCTAAGGTGTTTCCATCATTGAAGTCATCAAAGAAAGAAATAGCAGCTGATGCTTTTGAGGGAAAAATTAAAAAGAGGAAAGTGAACAGAATTGAAACGATACTAATGAACTTTATCTTGTTCATTTATTAAACCCTTTATATACTTCAGAATTAACAAAGTCAATGTCTCCATCATGAATAGTAAATCTAAAATATTTGATTGCTTCCTTTTTTTTAATGAGCTGGAACTCTTAGAGTTGAGGTTGATGGAACTACGTGAGATTGTCGATTATTTCGTGATAGCCGAGACCAACAAAACGCATGTCGGCAGACCCAAAGACTTTCTCTTTGAAAAATACAGAAACAGATACGGGCCGTATCTCGACAAGATAATCTATGTCAAGGTCGAAGATTGCCCTGAATATTCGGAGGATAATATTTCCATAATCGAACATTTTCAGCGCGACGCTCTGATGCGGGGACTGAAAGGCAAAGCCAAACCAGGGGACAAGGTTTTGCTTTCCGACCTTGACGAGATACCGAGCGTCGAGGCCATCAAAGCCAACATTGGCCGGCCTGACTGGGTATTTTTACAACTAGATTTGTTTTACTGCTACGTCAATTGCCAGGCAGCAAAATCCTGTGGCGGGACGGTAATGGCCAATTATGGAACATTTGCTA
>JBFMGN010000465.1:0-3713 GCA_040752435.1 Spirochaetota bacterium | reverse complement strand
TTATTGGTTTGAGCAAAAAATTTCAAAAGAGGCGCCGCAATGCCGGAAACAGGTCCTTTAAGCTTAAGGAGTTCTTCGATTTCTTCAAAGGTCATAAGGGCTTTATTGGTAACATCCAGGCCGATCATAGTTAAAGGCAGCCCGCATTCGAACACGATTTTCGCCGCCTCAGGGTCCACATAGATATTGAACTCCGCGGCCGGCGTGATATTCGAATCATAAACCGCCCCGCCCATCAGGACAATCCGCTCGATTTTCTTTGTAATTTCAGGTGCCTTGAGCAAAGAGAGAGCAACATTCGTCAGAGGGCCGGTCGGGACGAGAATGATTTTCTCTTCGGATTCCATGCAGGTTCTGATGATCAAATCCATCGCATGGATATTCTTCACTTCTATGGCGGGTTTGGGAAGTACGGCTCCGTCCAGGCCGGATTTCCCGTGTATCTTAGGAGCGACAGTAAGTTCCCTCAACAGGGGCTTGTCCGCCCCTCGGGCCAGAGGGAGTTGCCGCGCGTTGATCAAAGTCAGGATCTGCTGTGCGTTGTAAAACGTTTTCTCGCCCGTCTGGTTCCCGGCCACGGTCGTCACACCCATAAGTTCAAGTTCATCGGATGCGCTGGCGAGCATCAGCGCCATCATATCGTCGTGTCCCGGATCACAGTCAATGAAGATCTTTTTCACATTTCTCCTCCTGCCTGAAGTACCTCGACTTTTTTTCGGGTCTGCTTGCTCTTAATTATTTTTTTCCGATGGGCCTGAATTGAGAATATTGTCAGGGCGATCACCGTTACCAGATAGGGAATCATCTGTATCAGCTCGGATGGGATACGAAGCGAAGCAATATAGATAGCAAAGGCATTGACAAAACCGAAGAGCAGGGATGAGAGGAAAGTACCCAACGGCATATTCCAGCCCAGGGTGGCGGCTGCAATGGCGATGAACCCGCGACCCGCCGTCATATCCCGGGAGAACCAGGAAACGTACCCCATGGAAAGGTACAGGCCGCCCAGGGAACCGAAGAAACCCGAAAGCATGAGCGCGTACATCCTGATTCTATTTACATTAATACCAACCGAGTCTGCTGCGTTGGGATTCTGCCCCACTGCCCGGATGCGCAGGCCGAAGGGAGTCTTGAAAATAAGGATATAGAAGACGATTGCCGCCAGGAAAGCACAATAGGTTAGAATATTATGGCCGCTTACAACAGGCCCAAGCACCGGAATCGATTTCAAGAGGGGAATATTAACCTCCGGGAATACCAGGCTCTTTAAGGAACTGGTACTCCCCTTATCATGGGTACACAGAAAAAGCAGGAAGATAGTGAAGCCGCTGGCGAACATGTTCAGGGCAATAGCCGTAAGAATGATGTCCGCTTTCAGTTTCAGGTGGAAATATCCCAGCAGCGCTCCCATGCCTACTCCGGCAGCGATACTTGCCAGGAGGGCAAGGACAAGATTACCGGTAAACGCGCTGACAATCACCCCGAAAAACGCGGAAACCAGCATTATTCCTTCCAAAGCAATATTTATCGAACCGGCAAGAGCGGTAATAGCGACTCCAATCGCTGGAAATAGAAGCGGCGTCATAACCCTCAAGATGGCGAATCCGAATTCAGGGGATAATATGCTTTTCAGAAGCGGGTTCATTTAGCGGCCTCCTCTCTCTCTTTAGCCTCTCTGAGAGTGATGCGGTATTTAAGCCGGCTCAGAAAGGCTTCCGCGGTAATGAGCAGGATAATGATCGACTGAATAACTGAAACCAGCTCGGCCGGCACATCCGCCATCAGGTTCAGGATCTGCCCGCCGACCCTAAGGTAGGAAAGGAAGATGGCTGCGAATATGATCAGGAGGGGGTGGTTCCGCCCGATAATCGCGACGATAACCCCGTCCCAGCCGTAACCGGGGGTCATCTGCCAGTTAAACCGCCTGTGAATTCCCATTACCTCGCTCATCCCGCCGATGCCGGCCAGGAAACCCGCGATTATCTGTGAAAGAATAATAATCTTAATTATATTTATCCCGCCCAATTGGGCGTACTTTTCGTTAAAACCGGTTTGCCGGATCTCATATCCGGTTGTGGTATGATACAGAAAATAGTAAACCGCCAGTGCTGAAATAACAGCCAGGATTATCCCCCAATGGACTCTTGTCCCCGGGATAAACTGTCCCAGCCAGGCTGTTTCAGGCAACGGCAAGGATACCAGGAATCCAGCCCCCTTATCGCGGAAGTGATAATTTATAATATAAAGCCCCAGGAAATAGGCAATGTAATTCATCAAGAGCGAGACGACAAGCTCGCTGGCCCCCCATTTCGCCTTCAGAAACCCGGGAATAAAACCCCAGCCAGCTCCGGTAAGGCCCGCTATCAGCAGGACAAGAGGGAGATGGAGAATCGCCGGTAAATGGCTGGAAACGGCGAAAGCCGTTCCAACAGCCGCGCTTAAGTAAAGAGCGCCCTCAGCCCCGATATTGAATTGCTCAGCCTGAAAAGCGACGGCTATTGCAATACCGCAGAAAATTATCGGCGCCGCCGACTCAAATACGTTCGCCAGTCTGCTTTTCGACAGCAGGGGCTCTGCGAGAAACTGCCGCAGGGAAAAGCCGGGTGTCCGGCTGATCAGATAGATGAGGAAAACGCTTAAAACAATGCCGAGCAGGATCGCGAGGATTGTCCGGATAAGCGTAAAATGTTTAAGAATGAATTTCTCCACTCGCGCCCTCCTCTTTCTTTACTCCCAGCATATAAGGACTCAAGTCCCGGCCGGTAATCTCGGAAACATTTTCGAAATGGGCGGTTATCTCACCGTTATAGATTACAATAATCCGGCTTGAAAGTTTTAATACCTCGTCCAGGTCCGCCGATATAAGAAATACCGCTTTCCCGTTATCACGGGCTTCTTTTAATAAATTATGTATATGCTCTTCTGAACCGACATCAATCCCCCGGGTCGGCTGGGCGGCAATGATGACCTCAGGGCTTAACGAGAGTTCCCGGGCCACTACTACTTTCTGAATATTACCTCCGGAAAGAGATGCCACCGGAGCTTTTGAAGATCTGGTAAGAATCTTGAAATTTTTTATCAACTCAGAACTATAGTCCGAGATGAATTTCCAATTCAGCTTCTTATATTTAGAAAAACCGGGCTTGAAATAGCGATTGACGATAAAGTTCTCCTCCACGCTCGTCTTCTCGGCCACGCCGTTTTCCATTCTGTCTTCCGGAATATGAGAGACCCCTTTATTCCTGATAGCGCGCGGTGCAAGTCCGGCGAGATTCTGATCATCCACATAGATAACACCGCTGGTCGGCTTAAGCAGGCCAGTAAGACACTTTATCAACTCCGACTGGCCGTTTCCTTCCACCCCGGCCAGACCGAGGATTTCTCCCGCCCGCACATCAAAGCTTATATTTTTCAAGGAATGCACTTCCTCTTCGCTTATATAGGAAAGTTTCCGCACTTTAAGCCTGGTTCTGCCTATAAAGGGTGAAGCCGGCAGGCGGGTAGTACGAATTTCACGACCGACCATGAGGTGCGCGATATCCTCTTCGGTCAATGTTGCAGCATTATCCGTTGTAATAACCCGTCCGTCCCGCATTACCGTAATCCGGTCGGCAATCTGTTTCACTTCCCGGAGTTTATGAGAAATAAAGAGGATCGTCTTTCCGCTTTCTTTTAGTTTATTCAGCGTAACAAACAGCACTTCGGTTTCCTGG
>JBFMGN010000464.1:0-3719 GCA_040752435.1 Spirochaetota bacterium | reverse complement strand
CGCCTTCAAAAGGAACTCTGCCCTTTCCGGATTGATCTGCCGAAGGGCTCTGTAGCGCACCTCGTTGTAGATATATTCCGCCACATCCGTCGAAGGCTCCCTGGAATCCAGCGTCAAGGGGTTCTTCCCCTCGGCCGCTAACTGCGGGTTAAATCTGTAGAGCGGCCACATGCCGCTTGAAACCGCGGCTTTCTGCTGATTCATTCCTTCGGTCATATTGATTCCATGGTTAATACAGTGGCTGTAAGCAATTATCAGGGAGGGTCCGTCGTAGGCTTCCGCTTCAAGGAAAGCTTTGATTGTCTGGAGCCTGTTGTACCCCATGGCGATCCGGGCGACATAAACATAACCATAGCTCATTGCCATAAGACCTAAGTCTTTCTTGGTCAGGGCCTTACCGCCGGCTGCAAACTTGGCGATTGCGCCGGTAGGCGTTGCCTTGGACATCTGGCCGCCCGTGTTGGAATAGACCTCAGTATCCAAACAGAGAACGTTGACATTCTTACCCGCGGCAAGGACGTGATCAAGTCCGCCATATCCGATGTCGTAAGCCCAACCGTCACCGCCCAAGATCCATATGCTTCGTTTAATAAGATAATCTGCCACGGAAAGGAGTTCCTGCGCCGTATCATTGGTCGTTGTTTTGAGCTTTCCCTTTAATGCGCCCACCCACTTTCTCTGCTGCTCTATTTTTTCCTGGGTATCCTGTGGATTATTGATAATATTTTCCAGAAGTTCCTTATCGATTCTTCCGTTTTCCTTTGATATTTCAGCTATCAGCTCTTTGGCATATTCGCTCAACTTGTCGGATGTTAAGCGCATGCCGAATCCGAACTCCGCAGCATCCTCAAAGAGTGAGTTGGACCATGAAGGTCCTCTCCCGTCTTTTCTTTTGGTGTAGGGAGTCGTGGGGAGATTGCCGCCGTAAATCGAAGAACATCCGGTGGCATTAGCGATGATGGCCCGGTCGCCGAAAAGCTGCGACATAAGCTTAATATAGGGTGTTTCACCACACCCCGCGCAGGCACCGGAAAACTCAAAGAGAGGTTCGAGGAGCTGAGAACCTTTTATCGTATTGATTTTGATAAGTGACGGATCAGTATTGGGGATGGATAAGAAATAATCCCAATTTTTGGCTTCCTGTTCCCTTAAGGGGATCTGGGGTTCCATGTATAGGGCTTTCTGATCCGTTTTCTCGCCGTTCACCTTCTTATAGGCCGGACAAATATCCACACAGATAGCACATCCAGTACAATCTTCCGGGGACACCTGAATGGTAAACTTCATGCCTGCAAACTCTTTTCCCCTGGCCTCAATGCTTTTAAAAGATTTTGGAGCGTTTTTAAGATATTCCGGCGAGTATATTTTTTGCCGGATAACGGCGTGGGGGCAGACGGCAGAACAGTCGCCGCACTGAATACAGGTTTCCGCATCCCACACCGGGATCTCTTCGGCGATATTGCTCTTCTCGTACTTTGTTGTTCCGGTGGGATAGGTACCGTCATCAGGAAGTTTTGAGACCGGGAGCGCTTCCCCTCTGCCGGCGATAATTTCACCTGTAACTTCCCGTACGAATTCAGGAGCGTTCTTCGGTACAGGTGGTAGCATGTGGAGGTCACCCACTATCTGATTGGGATAATCGACCTTCTCGATTTGAGTGACAGAAGCTTCAACCGCATTAAAGTTTTGTTTTACAATATCCTGTCCCTTTTTACCATAGGTATCCTCGACGGATTTTTTTATAAGGGACACAGCTTCTGCTTCCGGGAGAACGCCGGAAATCTGGAAGAATGCAGTCTGCATAATAACGTTGATCCGGCTGCCCATCCCGGTTTCCTGGGCGATCTTTACCGCATCAATGACGTAGAACTTGAGCTGTTTGTCGATGATCTGCTGCTGGACTTCAACAGGGAGATGCTCCCATATATCATTTTTGTTGTAAGGGGAAGCCAGCAGGAAAGTCCCGCCTTTTACCGCGTGCTTTAGCATATCGTATTTTTCGATAAAACTGAATTTATGGCAGGCTACAAAGTTTGCCTTTGGGATGAGATAGGTGCTTTTAATCGGCGCTTTATCAAAACGGAGGTGTGAAACCGTCGTTGCTCCGGCTTTCTTGGAATCGTAAACAAAGTATCCTTGAGTGTAATTATCTGTCGTCTTACCGATAATTTTGATGGAGTTCTTATTGGCGCTGACAGTCCCATCGGAGCCGAGACCGAAAAAGACCGCTCTATGCACCTCCTCCGATTCCGTTGTGAAGGACTCATCAAAAGGAAGGCTTAAAAGGCTTACGTCGTCATTAATGCCAACGGTAAAATGGTTCTTCGGTTTATCCGCTTTAAGGTTATCCAGTACAGCCTTGGCCATGGCAGGCGTAAACTCACTGGAACCGAGCCCGTAACGTCCGCCGACAATTCTGGGCATGGAAGAGAATGGTGCGTTGCCTTCACTGAACGCTTCGGAGAGGCCGGCCCTCACATCTTCATAGAGAGGCTCCCCCAAAGCGCCGGGCTCTTTGGTCCTGTCAAGAACCGCTATAGCTTTGACGGATGACGGGATGGCGCTCAATAAATGTTCAATACTGAACGGTCTGAATAATCTTACTTTAATAAGCCCGACTTTTTCACCGCGGTCAGTCAGGTAATCGACTGTCTCCTCTATTGTTTCGGCCCCCGAACCCATTATGACGACAATCCGTTCCGCATCGGGAGGGCCTGCAAAATCGAAAAGGTTATATTCCCGGCCGGTTAAGGACTTGAATTTATCCATTACTTTTTGAACAACCGCCGGGGTTGCATTGTAATATTTATTGACCGTTTCACGGGCGGCAAAAAATACATCAGGATTTTGGCTTGTACCTCTTATCGAGGGATTTTCCGGATTTAATCCTCTGGCCCGATGGGAACGAACGAAGCGTTCATCGATCATCTGGCGCATGATTTCGAAGGGAATTTCCTCTACCTTCTGTATTTCGTGGGAAGTTCTGAAACCATCGAAGAAATGAAGGAAGGGAACACGAGTTTCCAGGGTTGAGGCTTGCGCAATAAGGGCGAAATCCATGACCTCCTGCACCGAATTAGATGAAAGTAAGGCGAAGCCGCAGGAGCGTACCGCCATCACATCGGAGTGATCCCCGAAAATTGAAAGCGCCTGGCAGGCGATGGCGCGGGCTGCGATATGGAATACAGTAGGGATAAGCTCTCCGGCTATTTTAAACATATTGGGGATCATCAAGAGCAGCCCCTGGGAGGCCGTAAAAGTAGTTGTCAATGCGCCTGTGGTAAGGGCTCCGTGAACCGCACCCGCAGCCCCGGCTTCGGACTGCATTTCAACCACATGCGGAATAGTTCCCCAAATATTTTTTCTGCCTGCGGCAGAGTATTCATCTGCCAATTCTCCCATTGGAGATGATGGAGTTATTGGATAAATTGCAATAACTTCGTTGGTGGCATGGGCTACATACGCGGCGGCCGTGTTGCCGTCAATTGTAATCATTTTTTTATCTGGCATATAATTATCCTTCGTACGTGAGATTGATGTTGTATATTTACACTATACCGGTATTTCCGACGCTGTTCAAGACAAAAGCGACGTAAAAATAGTTATTTAAAAGCTTGAAATTATGAAACTTCGGATTTCGCCAAACGCATCGATCGACAATCGAACAGAATCAATCAAGTGGCCTTCAGCGAAGCGGCCTGTCTTTGCTTGAGAGGAAA
>JBFMGN010000463.1:0-3734 GCA_040752435.1 Spirochaetota bacterium | reverse complement strand
GTTGATACAGCCCATATCGCTTTAATGGAAAATATCTCAACCTCTGTTGCCGTTCTCCTGGCCGATTCGAAAGGCGACCAGATTCTCTTTTTCGGAGAGCCCTCAGTTATTATAGATTGGCGAATACCGAAAGTGGATAATTATAAACTTATCGTTATAACCGCCGGAGTACCGATAAAAAAGGCTTGCGAAATGGCAAACGCGGCCAGAGAAGCTCATGTTCCCTTCATTATAGATCCTGGGAAATTTATCATGGATGTTGCTCCGGAAGCCATTATCGGTAGTATAGCGGGGGCGGATTCCCTTATCATGAATGAATATGAATATGAGCTTTTATTAAGACGTACGAGGCGTAACTATTCAGATCTTTTCTCGCTGGTTTCGGTGGGTGTAATTACCAGGGGCGCAAAAGAAATATGCGTTATAGATCGAACAAAAAAGGAAGAAATACCGGTGGTACTGTTAAAAGATGTTAAAGATCCAAACGGTGCAGGCGATGCATTTCTTGCAGGTTATGCATATGGCAGATACCACAATTATTCATCATCATGGGCAGTCCGTATGGGAGCCGTGTCCGCTTCCTTCGCTTTAGAAGCCGACGGCTGCCAGGGACATCGGTTTGATCTTGAACATTTTAACAAAAGATTATTCGAACAATTTGGGGTACTGGCATGCTGAATTTAAACACTCCGCTTAAGACCAAAATCAAGAGCTTTAATTCTCTGTCCGGTTTAAAAGAGTTGTCTCAGTATATAGAAATATTGCCTGAAGTAGAGGAAGCTTTACAGACCCATAAACCTGTTGTGGCTTTGGAGTCCACGATAATTTCTCATGGTTTTTCTTATCCCCAAAATATCGAATGTGCCAGAGTTACGGAAAAAAATGTACGCGAGCAGGGAGCTGTTCCGGCAACTTTGGCAATAATAAACGGCAAAATTAAAGTCGGCCTCACTGATAAAAATTTACTCTATCTTGCTGAAACGAAAGGTATTCGGAAAGCGAGCCGCAGGGATGTTCCGCTGCTCGTCGCCTTAAAGCAGGACGGTGCAACGACAGTTGCCGCCACTATGCTGCTGGCTTCGATGGCCGGTATAAAGGTTTTTGCCACCGGGGGCATTGGGGGAGTCCACCGGAATGCCCAAAATACTTTTGATATTTCCGCAGATCTTGAAGAACTGGCTGAGACGGAGGTGGTTGTGGTGTGTGCCGGCGCCAAATCGATCCTTGATATAGGCTTGACATTGGAATACCTGGAAACGAAAGGTGTGCCTGTCATAGGCTTTCGAACGGAAGATTTCCCCGGATTCTATACCCGCACAACCGGTTGCAAAGTGGACTATTCCGTAGCTTCGGTAGAAGATATTGCCAGAGCTATAAGGGTAAAGGAAAACCTGGCCTTAAAAGGCGGAATTGTTGTTGCCAACCCCATACCGGAGCAATATGAAATGGATTATCAGTTCATAACTGATAACATTAATGCAGCGCTTGCGGAAGCGGAAGAAAGCGGGGTCAGGGGAAAAGAAATAACGCCTTTCCTGCTTGACAGAATTCACAAAACAACCGGCGGTAAAAGCGTTGAAGCCAATAAACAGCTTGTTTTTAATAATGCACGTCTTGCGGCCTGGATCGCTTCTGCATTAACACACCTGCCCGACTGAATTGGGTGGAATTACTCAAATAAAATGGAGTAAAACTTAAGATTGACGTTATTATCTTTCATTTGTTCGTTTTTAAAATGGGGTTGTGGATGACATCCAGAGAGAGGGTTTGGGCTGCGTTGGCTCATAAAGAACCGGACAAAATACCATTGGATTTGGGTGGTTCAATGGCCACAAGTATCAATGCCATAGCTTACCAGCGCCTTAAAAAATATCTTGGTTTTGCCGATTCGAGATCCAGGGTAACTCAGATTATTCTTTTTCTTTCCGAGGTGGAAGAAGAGATACGCCGAAAATGGGGAATAGATGTAATATCACTTGACCGGTATGAAGCGGCGCCGGGAATACCGCTGACCGGAGAATGGATAGAACACCTTCTTCCTAACGGAGATCCGGCTTTTTTTCCAAAAGGCTTTTCCCCGGTCATTAACAGCCAGGGCAATTGGGAGCTGTATCACCAGGGGATTAAAACCTCGGTCTTAAGTCCTCAGACATCGGTATTCGTGCCTGCTTATTTCCCTCTGGAAAACGCCGATTTAAGGCAGCTTAAGGAATTCGAACCGGCTGCTATCAGTGATGCAGAACTTGAGTTTCTGCATAGACGCGCCAAAGACCTTTATGAGAATACGGAATATGCCGTTTTTGGATTTTTCTATGGCAGTATTTTTGAAGCCGCGCAATTTCTATGCGGTTATGAAAATTTCATGTATAGGCTTGCGGCCGAAAAAGATTTTGCCCGGCTGCTTCTGGAAAAGCTTACGGACAGGGTTATTGCGGATCTGACCCTGTACCTCGACGCAGTCGGTGATTGTATCGACATCATCGGCTTTGCCGATGATGTCGGAATTCAAACAGGCCCCCAGATTTCTCCGGCTTTGTTTAGAGAACTCATTAAACCGTGCCTGGCAAAAATTTTTAAGACTTCCCATCGTCTTTCACAAGCCTATGTGTTCTTTCATTCGTGCGGTTCAGTCTATGAGTTTATGAATGATTTTATCGAAATAGGCGTGGATGTACTAAATCCCGTGCAAACTTCGGCTTTCATGATGGAACCGGAAAGACTGAAAAAGGAATTCGGGAACAGGCTCAGTTTCTGGGGAGGCGGCTGTGATGTTCAAAATATTCTTCCTTTTGGGACACCGGCCGATATCCGAAAGGATGTGAGAAGAAGACTGGAAATATTCAGCCAGGGCGGCGGTTATGTTTTTGCACCGATTCATGACATTCAACCTGATGTTCCACCGGCAAATATTGAAGCGATGTTTGAGGAAGCAAAGAATTTTTCGTACCGCTAACTGGATAGAAACGACACGATTTCTTCTGTGCTGGTCAGGCCGCCGGTAAAAACCAGCCGGGAAATACCGTTGTTTCCCATCGCGGCCTTCGGCCGCATCTGGACTGGATTGGAAATCTTCGCAAATTGCGAAGAAATTAAAGTGGTATAGCATAGAGAGGACATCAATCCGGTTTTTTATAGACGTTTGGCCCAACGGATGTGAATCCTAAACTCATACCCGCCAAAGTTTCAGAATGACCAAGAAAAAAATATCCTCCTGGGACGAGATGTAGAAATAGCTTTTTGATAATCTCCTCTTGTATTTGTCTTTCAAAGTAGATGAGTACATTTCTGCAAAATATTATTTCGAATCTCCTGCCCATGTTGTAACTATTTGCCATAAGATTGAGCCGGGCAAAAGAAACCTTGCATCTTAGCTCAGGAGTGATTCTGAAATCATTTCTCAACCGGTCTTTATGGCGTAATAGACATTTCTTTTTGAACTCCAGGGGAATGGGGATTATCTTTTCCGCCGGGTATGTTCCTTTTTTTGCTATTCGTAAAACTTCTCCGGAAATATCAGTGGCGAGAATACTATAATCGACACCAGGGTTTTTAGTACGGAACTGCTCGAAAATCATAGCCATAGTATAGGGCTCCTCGCCGGTTGATGAAGCGGCAGACCATGCATTAATATAATTCCTGTGGCCGAACTGAACCAAGTCCACCAGGGCGGTATCAAGGAGAAATGCAAAATGGTTAGGTTCTCTAAAGAAATCGGTTTTGTTTGTTGTTACAAT
>JBFMGN010000462.1:0-3743 GCA_040752435.1 Spirochaetota bacterium | reverse complement strand
AGCGCTGGATTATATTCGGAATACCACGGCCGTAAGAGACGTGCTTCTTTCCGGAGGAGACCCTCTTACCATGTCCAACTATAAGCTGGAATGGCTCCTGACCAGGCTGCGCAAGATACCGCATGTGGAAATTGTACGAATAGGCACAAAGGTACCTGTCGTGCTGCCGCAGAGGATAAACTCCGAGCTGACCAGCCTGCTGAAGCGATACCATCCCCTCCTGATGAGTATCCATTTTACCCATCCCGAAGAGCTGACACCTGAAACCAATGCGGCCTGCGAGCGACTGGCGGACGCGGGCATTCCCCTGGGAAGCCAGACTGTACTGCTCACTGGAATCAACGATAGTACCCAGACTTTGCTGAAGTTGTTCCAGGGGCTTCTGAAAATAAGGGTTAAACCCTATTACCTCTACCAGTGCGATCAGGTAAACGGTACTTCTCACTTCAGAACACCGATTGAAAGAGGTCTGGAAATTATGGACAGTCTTCAAGGTTTTACCAGCGGGTATGCAATACCTAAGTACGTAGTCGACGCACCGGACGGGGGCGGAAAGATACCCCTCCTGAACAACCATATCGTAGGCAGAGAGGGAGATTCAGTCCTTCTTGAAAACTATGAGGGTAATATCTACAGGTATAAAGATCGGGGTGGAAAAATCGACACATCGGTTTACTTGTAAAAGGCATTGGCAGTTTTCGTAATAATCTTTAGACCGCCGTTAGAAAAAAATATTCAGGCTGTTTCGTATAAAAACGGAACAGCCTTTTTTCTTTCGTACGCCTCGTACAGTACAAGATGCTCCGACAGGGTCAGATGATGAAAAATATTAGTTGAGGTTCTTTCAGAATATCAGCCACGGAATCACGCGGAAGGACGCGGAAGAATACAGAAGGTTGAATTTTGTTGTTACTTTTTTTGCGTTATCCGAGGACATCGATTTTAAAATAAATCCCAAATTTCTTATTTTTCCGTATATTTCCGCGGGTTCCGTGGCCAATAAATCTTGGTTTTTATGGAAATAGCACTGTACATCGACAGATTGCATGATAAGGTAAAAATCATTACAATTGCGAGTATCCGCGCCGAAATTAAATGGAGTGCGATCTTTATTGAAACTGAGTAAAAAAGGGTGATGGAAAAAGCAAGTTTTTTGTTGCTGTTCCTTTTTTATGCTATTAATATACACATCTTTTCTCAGGCTGAAGGACTTAAGGCTCGGGTTGCCGTTTTCCTACCCGAAAATAGCATAATGGAATCCCAGCCCGATGTAATAAGCGCAGCAATTTCCGACACTATCAAACTTACATTACGGCTGCTGGGTAAATATTCCGTGGCTGAATTATCTGATAGACCGGAGTCGTTTTCATTAAAAGATCTGGCCGACTATGCTGAAGATCACCGCCTGGATAATATCATCTTCGGTGCCGCCTCCAAGCGGGAAGACGGGATTCTTGTATTTAATCTGTCCGTGTATGACCGGCTTAAGAATACGGTAACCTTCAGTAAAACGGAGACGGCTGTTAGTTTAGTCGACACCTTTGATGCGGCCGACAAACTGGTTGCGGGGCTGCTTGAAGCCTTCAGTAAGACTCATGTCGGGTGGGGCACCGTCACGTTGAACAACAAGGGTGATAAAGGCACGTACGAGATCGTTATCGATGGACAATCCGTCGGCCGCGGCAGACAGAGCCTCGAGAACATACTAATTGGAACCAGGAGGATAGAAGTAAAACAAAAACGGCCTTTCGGAGAACTTGTACTTGCGGATGAACAGGTGATCTTTGATGAGAATCAGACGGTTAGTGTTGATTTCTCCATTCCGCCCCTGACGAAGATGGAGGAAAGCGGTTTTAAAGCCATAGAACAGGCGTTACAGCAGAACTGGGACAGCCAGGACAAAGGCCAGGTTGAACAGCAGTTTGCCCTGGCGTTTTTACTTCTTAAGAGATCCGAGGCCAGTCAAAGTTTGACTGAGCTGAAGGACAAGTATACCAGGTGGTTATCTGATTTTAAGAAAGGCGTACGTCCCGCCGAGTTTGCAGGGGCGAAAGGGGTGGAGCAGCCGAAGGAACCGCTGAAAGAAGAGAAGCCGGAAGAGGAACCCTTAAAGAAACCGCAAGAGGTGCCACGGCTTGTTACTGCGAAGAAGCCCAAAGTCTTCCGAGCACCGGGTCTTATTACGCTGGGCATCGGGGTTACGCTCCTTACGGGCGGCGGGTTCTTGCACACAATGAGTGCGGAAAGCTTTCAGAGGGGTATCGATTCTTTTGCCGGATACATTGAAGCCTGGGAAAATCTCGATGCCTTGTATGGGGTATACGCGCAGGATTATAAAAATTACCAGGCATTCGGTATCTCAGGCTATTCCTTGTGGGGTACCGGAGCGGCACTTGTAGCCGTATCGTCCTTCGTCTTTCCGCCGGAAGTTTTTAGTTTATCCGCAGGCGGGAAAATAATCCTGTCAGGCAGCCTGCTGTTGGGTGTGGCAGGGAATATTTTCGCATCCGCAGCGAACATCCAGCAGATTGAGAACCGGAAGCTCTGGAATGAATATATGGGAGCGAGCGAAAACCTGGAAGTTCTATATTCGGCCTATAATGGAGGTGCCGGGAAGTATCTTTTGTACAGGCTATTAAGCTTCAGTCTCTGGGGGGTCGGGGGATTGGGTGCGATAAGCGCGTTTATTACTCCGGGAGAGGCCGCACCGGTGACTTCAACTTCAGCGTCGAAGATTTTTATCACGACTGGAATACTCTGCTTTACCGCAGGTAACGTATTATTTTCTTCAGTAACCACAGCCAGACATGAGGTAGAGACTGCCTGGTTGGAGTACTATGACGCAGTTTCAAACCTGGATACACTCTATGCAGATTACCAGGCGGCCTATAAAAAGTATTTAGTAAAAACGATATTATCCTACGGATTGTGGGGGGTTGGAAGCGCGGCAGTCTTGGCAGCCGTGTTTCTACCTTTTGGGAGCCGGCCGGTTAAAACAGCCTATGATTCAGTGAGTTTTCACCTGGTGCCTCTATCCGGGGGGATAGAGGCGGGGTTGCATATACGGATGTAAAGAGAAGAAAAAGCAATTAATAAGGAAGCCAGAAAGGCAGGAAAGGAAAGGGTTAGTAGCATGAAAGGGAAACGGATAACCTTTATCTTAACGGCAGTTGTTGTCACATTCCTTTTGATAGCCGGTGTTACAACCTGCGGTTTTTTCATTGCTCCTCAGCAGGGCCGGGAGAATCCTCTAGACCCAGGCAATCCAGACCCCCCACCGGCTCCGGCTGCACTTACCGATTTCCAGGCAAAAGCCGCGTCAGACAGCCTTGTGAATGTATCCTGGTCCGTGCCAGCGGAGAACAAGCCGGCCGGCATGGTGCTTGTAAGAAAAGCCGGCGCGGAACCGGCAGATAAAACCGACGGCCTGCAGATACTGGCCGATATGAACGCCGGCACGTATAACGATTCAGCCGTGGCACCCAATACCAAATACTGGTATTCCGCCTGGACCTACGACAATACTGAAAGGCTGTTTAGTGGGCCGGTTTCCGATTGGGCCGATACGACCGTAGTAAATATTAAACTATACCCTGTTTTTGATTCGTATATCGATCCATATTCAAGCCTGGCTGCTTACCAGACGTTCAACTATCTTAATACAAGTTGGAACAATTATTACTATAGCGTTATAAAATTTGACGAAACCGCTATCCCGGCAAAAAATTACATTTACGGATCTT
>JBFMGN010000461.1:0-3746 GCA_040752435.1 Spirochaetota bacterium | reverse complement strand
CGTAAACTTATGCTCGCGCCTTGAAGGTTTGACAAGAATATAGGGTATTGAAGTAATACAACTGAAGTAATACGGTGTAAAAATGTTTTCAACCCCAGCCGGCAGTTCAATTCAAATTTCATGCAAGCGTTTTTATTATATGGAGCCCCATTATGGCGGTGGAAAAGCTTAAAGCCCTACTTGCAAAAATACAGACTGTAAGGGTCGCGGTTGTCGGAGATTTTTGCCTTGATGCCTACTATTTTATTGATTCGTCAGCCGCTGAGGTTTCCGTAGAGACCGGCCTTCCCACCCGGCCCGTCAGGCAAAAACGGTTCAGTCTGGGGGGAGCCGGAAATGTGGTTAACAATCTGGCTGCCATGGGGGTCAGGAACATCCAGGCCTTCGGTATTACAGGGGACGACCTCTTCGGCGAAGAGATGCGGAAAATTCTTACAGGAATAGGCGCCGACCTTGAAGGACTTAAAAGGCAAGCTTCTGGATGGGATACCAATGTCTACACAAAGCTGTATGAAGGCGACCACGAACATAACCGGATTGATTTCGGCAACTTCAACAGAGCGGATGACCGCGTGCTCGCCTCCCTGCTTAAGGACATTGAAAGTGCAATCCCAGGGGTGGATGTGGTCATCATAAATCAGCAGCTTGTCAACGGCATCCATACCGAGGAATTCCGTAAAGGGATAACCAGGCTGATAGAGAAAAACCCGGAGAAACCGTTTATCGTTGACAGCCGGGATTATTGCGATGAGTACCGGGGAGCGATTAAAAAACTGAATGAAGCGGAAGGCCAGGCAATATGCAAGGGAGAATCCGTCTCCCGGGCACCGGTTGGGTACGAAGAGTCAAAACAAATTATTAATAAATTATATGAACGATGGAACAGGCCGGTATTCCTGACAAGAGGTGAAAACGGTCTCATGATTCGGGATGCATCGGGTTATCATGAAATACCTGGGCTTCAGATTCTCGGACGCACCGACACTGTCGGCGCCGGAGACAGTCTCCTGGCAGGTATCGCCGCGGTCTTAGGTACAGGCGGTGATAATAAAACGGCCGGCGAGTTCGGTAACTTTGCTGCCGGTGTGACAGTCCAGAAACTGTTCCAGACCGGTACGGCCACACCGGCAGAAATTATTGCGATAGGAAGCGATCCCGATTACAGGTACAGACCTGAGCTGGCCTATTCCACCCGGAGGCACCGATATTACAAAGACACGGAGATCGAAATTATTTCAGAGAATTTAACTTTTCCAATCTCTAAAAAAAACAATATCCGGTTCGCAATATTCGATCACGACGGCACCATCTCCACCCTCCGGCAAGGCTGGGAAGCAGTTATGGAACGGATGATGGTGAAGTCAATTCTGGGGAAACAATACGACACCGTCGACGAGACTGTTTTTAACCGCATAACAGGCATTGCACAGGAATACATATACAAAACAACGGGTGTCCAGACCCTGGTTCAGATGAAAGGCCTGATAGGTCTTGTTCAGGAACTCGGTTTTGTCTCCAAAGGAGAAATCCTTTCCGAGCATGAATATAAAGCCATCTACAATAGAGAACTTTTGAACCTTGTGGAGAAACGGAGCCGTAAATATCAGGCAGGCGAGCTGGATATAAACGACTGTACAATCAAAAACGCCCTTCCGTTTTTACAAGCCCTTGTAAAACAAGGGATAACCCTGTACCTGGCCAGTGGAACTGACCAGGAAGACGTGGAACGGGAGGCGGAACTCCTTAAGTACTCTGACCTTTTTTCAGGAGGGATTTACGGTGCAAAAGGGGATATTTCAAAAGAACCGAAAAAGATTGTGTTAAATAAAATTCTGGATGCAATAGGAATGGAGAATGCCTCCAGGATCGTCACCTTCGGCGATGGACCGGTGGAGATACGGGAAACCCATAAAACCGGCGGTCTTGCAATCGGCGTCGCCAGTGACGAAGTACGGCGGTACGGTCTTAACTCCGTAAAACGGAGCCGCCTGGTGCTGGCTGGTGCGGATATAATAATACCGGACTTCTCACAAATGGATAGTCTTTTAAGGCTGCTGTTTTAAATTTTTTCAAACAATACGCTGCCTGCGGCGGGTGAGCTAAAGAAAAACATGCACATGTATTTCGATAGAAGTAAACTCCTGATAAAAACCTTGAACAACCGGAAAAATAAGGTATTCATTGACCGGGATCATACCTCCCCCGACTCAAACCCGGGACCGATAACGCCCGAGGTTGCAAAGGCGGTGCGGAAGGCGGCCGAAGAAATAGTCAAAGCAAGAAAAAACAGTAAACCGGTGGTGCTTGCATTCGGAGCTCACACTATAAAAAACGGTATGGCACCTGTTCTGATCAGGCTGATGGAAAAAGGGTGGCTGACCCATCTGGCCACAAACGGTGCAGGTATTATCCACGATTGGGAGTTTGCCTTTCAGGGACAAAGCAGCGAGGATGTGCGGGAAAATGTTTCCAGGGGGGAATTCGGCCTCTGGCAGGAGACAGGCTATTATATAAACCTTGCCATCAATGTTGGGGCATACTTTGGCCTGGGATACGGCGAGTCGGTAGGAACTCTCGTCCATAATAATGGGCTTGCAATCCCCGATATACGGGAATTAGCGGAAACTGTATCCGTTAACCTTGCGGCTGATCCTGCACTATCGGCGGCCGCGGCGGACCTTTTATCGATTATCAAACGGTTTGGTCTGAAACCGGGTTTTCTTGAGATTCCGCATCCTTACAAAGAGTACGGCGTGCAGGCGGCGGCCTACAGGCTTAATATCCCCTTCACCGGCCATCCGATG
The DNA here is from genome assembly GCA_040752435.1 of Spirochaetota bacterium. Taxonomy (GTDB): domain Bacteria; phylum Spirochaetota; class Spirochaetia; order SPDA01; family JBFMGN01; genus JBFMGN01. Next base: position 942 of record JBFMGN010000461.1, on the reverse strand, counting down.
TTCGGCCACGATATTATCTACACCCATCCGATGAGCTGCGGAGCTGCTATCGGAAGAACGGCGGAACGGGATTTCCTTCGCTATGCCGACAGTATCAGCCAAATAGACGGCGGTGTCTACCTTTCTGTCGGCTCGGCCGTAATGTCACCCATGATCTTCGAAAAATCACTTTCAATGGCCCAGAACCTGGCCCTTCAACACGGGAAACCCATTACCAACTATAGTATTTACGTAGTGGATCTTTCACCTTCAACATGGGACTGGGAAAAAGGGGAACCACCGGTAGACAACCCGTCTTACTATCTCCGTTACTTGAAGACCTTCAGCCGAATGGGAGGCAGGATGCAGTCTATAACGGCAGACAACAGAGTCTTTCTGTTGACACTGTTGAATGAACTTAATGGCAGCATAAAACAGAAAAACCCATAATCCGATCTGAATCAGCAGTTTATTCCTTAAGCTCTATTCCGGCTTGCCTTAAGGCTTCAAGTATCTTTTCTTCATATTCCCGTTCGGTTATCTCCCCATGCATGGCATTTATTTCAAGCTTTAAAACTTCATACTTACTTTGCAGATAATTCATAACACCCATAAGGGAGGCAACTTTGCCTTTCGGCAAGATAAAGTTCAATAAAAGCGCAACATGCTTCTTCTCTGATTCAGGTATCTCAGGCATTACTCCTGTAACTCCGGGTGGAGTTGCCTTCCCAATCCTCGCCGGCTCTTCCGGCTTTCCGGGTGGCTGGTGTAGATTTTCTCTCTGTTTCTGGGCCGAACAGACTTTCTCGCTTAAAAGTATCTCGCTGCCCGAAAAACTTAAAGTGGGCTCTTCTTTAAAATAGCGACATATTGTTTGCTCACCGGATAATTCCCCTAAACCGAATAAGCCGATCCTGACCCCTTCCTCTATCGCGCGCTCAATTACGAATCTGCCGACCAGCC
>JBFMGN010000460.1:0-3760 GCA_040752435.1 Spirochaetota bacterium | reverse complement strand
TGCATCTTCATCGTCCTGAAAAATTGTCTTGAATAAATTGCCTAATCGATCAAATATTTGGTCCACTTACATCCCCTGGCGCTTCTTATAATATACAGACTCAATTTATAAAATACAACAGAATTTAATACCTAAGATTGTCCGTCATAATTATCATTTTGAACAGCGGCACCCTTTTCGAGATAGTATGTCCCGCGGAAGAGGTATTGCGCAGTTGATGTGGCGTATACGCGATTGGACCGCTGGTTCCATTGAGCGAACATTCCGTTCCTGTTACAGTGAACATAGGTATCCCTCTCGGTGAATCCATTTAATACCGCGGCGACCGCCGCCGCGGCTGAGGCGGCCGTATAATCTACAGGCAATATCTGCCGGCCGGTTTTGGTATACCATATCTTTATGCTGATTTCGTCCCGGCTGTAGACCCGCGTAAAAACGGTAACTGTTCTGTCGGCCGCCGGAAAGGCTCCTATAATTTTTAAGGCAAGGTGCCGCTGGCTTTTGTATGACATATTCCCGTAAAAGAAGATAATACAGTTCAGGTACAAACGAAGTGGAGTAACAATGATTTTTTTACCGTCGACAGCGACGGAGACTGTATATTCAGTATCCGGTTTTTCGATTATCTGTTCATCACTATCCACATAGCAGGGAGAACCCAGCGAGATTCTGAAATGATTACTGTCGATTATCTCAATCGTGTGAAGCCCGGATGAAACTTCAACGACAAGTTTATCCTTATCGAAATAGCCGCTGTCAAAGGCATACCGGCTTAAAACTATGGCGGAGTCGGAAAAAACAAAAGATTCATCACCGCTGGGTTTGAAAAAACGGATTCGTATATCCGTCTTTTCTCCCCGGGTCAGGAAAAGGACACCGTTCCCCCCTATTCCTCTGTGCCGGCTGCACATTAGGCGTACAATGTCACCGATGGCATCGTTTTGAGAACCATGCAGCGCCAGGTACAGGCTGCCTAGGCGGGGCGTTGAACGAAGGGCATCCACCAGGATAAGATCATTCGAGAAGGTATGCAGTTTAATAAAATCAATTTCCATCTGCCTGGTGCACTCAAGTATAGTGATGGCAATTGATGAAATCAAGCCGTCCCGTGATTTAATTACTCGGTTTTAAAAAATAGTCATGCAGGTGCTGCAAGGCTCGGTCGAGCATCTCCCCCGGTACAACCAGGGAGAGGTTAATATCCGAGGAACCAAGCGAAATCATCCGTACAGGGATTGTATTCATGGCGGTAAAAACCTGGGCGATAAAACTCGGGTCCTTCCAGAAGCTTTGGCCCACCAGGCAGATTATGCTTTTCCCATGCTCCACGGTGACAGTACCGATCTTCTCCAGTTCGTTTACGATAAGGCCGATGGACTGGATGTTATCGATTGTCATAGAGACGGATACTTCTGAGGTCGCTATCAGATCCACCGCGGTTTTGTATTTTTCGAAAATCGAAAATATCCGGTTCAGGAAACCGTACGCGTTCAGCATCCGCGATGAAGTCACATTTATCAGCGATATGTTTTTTTTGCCTGCAATCGCCCGTAAGCCTTTGCCTTCAACCTGGGAGGTTATGGCGGTATAGACGCCTTCCGGGTTACGCGTGTTTTTCACAAGTACAGGTATTTGTTTTTTTACTGCCGGCTGGATGGTAGACGGGTGCACCACTTTGGCCCCGAAGTAGGCGAGCTCCGCAGCTTCCTCGTAGCTGATTCTTTCAATTGTTCGCGCCCCGGGAACAATGCGCGGGTCGGTTGTCATAATACCATCGACATCAGTCCATATCTGGACTTCCAAGGCATCCAGCGCGGCACCAATTATTGTCGCCGAATAATCCGAGCCGCCTCGGCCGAGGGTGGTGGTGGCGCCTGTTTGAGTACGGCCGATGAAACCCTGGGTGATAATCAGGAGACCCGGTTCAGGTTTAACCTGGTTGCGTATCTCTTTGTCGGTAATCTCGAAAATCGGGGAGGCAGAGGTAAACTCATCCGTGGTAATCATGAAATGCCGCGCATCGAGCAGTTGGGTTTTTATTCCCCTTTCCATGGCGCGGGATGCGAGCAGGGTGGTGGAGAGGAGTTCCCCGAAAGAAAGCAGGGCGTCACTGGAACGAGGTGTACATTCCTTGAGAAGTGAAAGACCTTTCACCAAAGAGGTCATCTCCTTTACGTATTCATCCAGAGCCGAAAGCGCCTTTGCAAGATATTCCCCGCTAAGGAATTCCTGGGCCGTCTTCTCATGGAGAAGGCGGATCTCCTGGACCAGCGTGCTGGCTTTTGAAATATCCCCTCCAGCGGCAGATTGTGAAATTGCAACGAGTTTGTCCGTTACCGTGCTCATGGCAGAGCTGACCACTACAGGCGCCTTAAGGATGAACTTGAGGGATATATCGATGGTTTTATCCATCCACTCGGAACTTTGTACGGATGTTCCTCCGAATTTTAGTACTATCATATTATTATACGTATCCTTGCTTTAAGCCTGGTTTCAGCGTTTAAAACGGCGGCGCCGGAAGAAGACCAATAGCTCTTCACTTCTATTGATCCTATTGTAGAGTTATTGCTAACATATAAAATCTATTATGTCAACTCACGAGGCAATAAATGAAAAAAGGATATTTAGAAAAAGTTAATCGCGCTTTTTCCGCAGTGCGGGCTGAATGCAAGGATGAGCCTGGGACAGGTATAATCCTCGGGTCCGGATTATCGGGAATAGCCGATACATTTGATGGAAATGTTGTTCCTTTTGAAACAATACCGGGTTTCCCCAAGCCAACAATTGCCGGGCACAGAGGCTGGTTGAAAATCAATCCACGCTTAACCATTATGGCCGGCAGATTCCACTATTACGAAGGGAATGATATTGATGATGTTGTTCTGCCGATATTCTTGCTTAACCGCCTCGGTGTAAAACGGGTAATTATTACGAATGCCTCAGGCGGGATTAACCCCACCTTCAATCCGGGTGATTTGGTGCTGATAAAGGACCATATTAACCTCATGGGTGTTAATCCTTTAGCAGGCCCCAATGATGAAAATCTTGGGCCGCGTTTTCCGGACATGAGTTCAGCCTATTCCCCTGCTTTGCGGGCGCTGGTACGCAGGGCATCACCCGAACTAGTGCTGGAAGGGGTATATGCCGCCCTTTCCGGTCCCTGTTACGAAACACCGGCGGAGATAAGGATGTTAAAGACCATCGGGGCCGATATGGTAGGCATGTCGACGGTGCCCGAGGTGATCGTATCCCGTTATTTAGGCATGGAGGTACTGGGAATATCATGCATAACCAATATGGCGGCCGGAATACTGGAGAAGCCCCTGGATCATGGGGAAGTAATAGAAACGGGGAAAGGGGTTGAAAAGAAGTTTACCCGGCTTTTGCTTGGGGTTATTGAATTGATGAGCCGTAATTGATCTATGGTGTGCCTAGAGCGCTTTCACCCCGCTGTGATACACACCCTCCGCCGGGAAATTGAGAATGCATTCGGCCGGGAAGTACTTGCCGCAGCCGCGATCGACAAAGAAGGCATGGTATGTGAAATTACCGTTGCAGCCCGGGGGAGCGAGTCCGAAGTGCCTGCCTTGATGGAGTTCATGGAAAAGGGGGATGTGGTTATCCACAACCACCCCTCGGGAGTCTTACGACCCAGTGCAGCCGACCTCCGAATCGCTGCCAGGCTTGGTAATTTCGGGATAGGCTTTTTCATAATCGATAACAGGGTTGAGAATCTCTATGCCGTAGCAGAACCGGTAAC
>JBFMGN010000046.1:0-11324 GCA_040752435.1 Spirochaetota bacterium | reverse complement strand
AGATCGACGAAAGCTACGACTACGTACTGACAAGTTCAAATCCCGAAGCCAATCTGCAATTGTTTGAGAAGGTACGCCAGCGTTTCAAGACGGATACTATAGTTGTACCCGTGTGGATGGGCCTGCTCAACATTGGAGCCGCAGAGCTGGGAACTCGATTTAAGATTGAGGCGCGACGGGTTCCCTATCCTGTTGATTATCCTATTAAGAACATGGCGGATCTGGAAAAGATGAAGATCCCCGAGGAAGCGAGTGGATACCTGAAGATGTATTTTGACATCAACAAAGAAGCGCAAAGACGGTTTCCGGATACTTTGATCTACCCCGTTTTCGACGGTCCGTGGGACCTGGCAATGTTGCTCAGGGGGGATCGGGATTTTCCGATGGATTTCCGCCTATACAAAGATTACGTAGAGACCGATGATCCACTCCGAAAAGATAAGATCCGTCAGATTGGTGATCCCGGCCTGTATCCTGCCATCATGGAATTTACCACCAGGCTTGCCATTCAGCACATCAGACTGGCTAAGAAGCACGGACTCGACCTGCTGGGAGCCACGCTCGTCGATCAGTATGCCACAAAACCGATTTTAAGCCTTGAAGATTTTGCCGTGTACGTGCTTCCTTACATCGAAAAGGTGTGGAAGACTCATGACCGCAAGATTGGAATCGGCTATATGTATGCCTCACCCGACGACCTTGAGTGGGGCTTGTCCAACGAAACTCTTCGGGCCGGAAGCGGTGTGGCCGGCTTTACGAATTACATTTTCCCTCAAACTCCGGACGGTGTTACGCTGACGGAATTCGACCGCCCTATGTTCGAACTGGCCAGGAAATTCAATCGGAGCTACAATTACCTGATCCATGGCAAGTTTATCCGAGACGCTGCGGAGAGCGAAATCGAAGAGCTGGTCAAGCGCATCTGCGGCATGGCAACGCAAATGAGGGTGCGGATGTCGATAGGGATGGTCTCAATTCCACCCGGAACAGACCTGAACAAGATCGATCTGGTTCTTAACCTGGTCGAGAAGTATGGAAGGTACTGATATGCATAATAAGACGACAGATAAGATCACCGATGCAATCGTCCAGGGAAATCTCTACGATATCAGCGGAATCATCCGGAAAATCTTAGAGACAGGTACCTCCCCTTCAGAAAATCTGGAGGCGATGTTAGCCGGTCTTGAAATCTGCGGGCAGCGCTTTGAACGCGGTGAATACTTCCTGCCGGAATTGATGATGGCCGGGGCAGCATTTAAGGCCGGCCTTAAAGTATTGGAACCCTTAATGAAAAGTGTACCAAGGTCGTACGGTGGAACGGTTGTACTCGGAACTGTAAATGGAGACGTCCACGACATCGGTAAGAATCTGGTTGGTTTCATGCTTGAGAGCGCCGGCTTTAAGCGGAATAAAAGGAGATTGACATTATGTCGATGTTTTCAATTTGTACTGTTTTTCTGCCTGAAGGAAAACTTAAGGAGGGCTTGTCCGACCTCGCTTCGGCGGAGAAAAAGTTTACCCGTGAAATCGGAGTGATTTTTCGAAGGTTTTTTCAGTGTCTTATTCAGCCCCATATTATTTGGGCCATAACCGAGTGGGTGTCGGAAAAACATCACAACGACGCGGCCCAATCTTTGATGAAGACGCGCCGGGATGACCGTTTTGCATCTATACTGTTTGGTCCAGAACCGTATTTTGAAGTCTTCTGCACGGAAGAGCAAGAACTAAAAGTGGGCGACTTTAGCGATGAACTTGGCTTCGTAATTGCAGCCCGCGGCCTCATTAACAGCTATACCAGAGATAAATTCTTAAACTTAAGAAAAGAAAGGACGGCTGAAATGAAGGCAAAACTCACCTGGCTCGGTACGTATCATAATATCTATAACCATGATGAGTTTATCGCCTTTTTGGGATTCAAGGATGAGGAAGCTTTTAAACAGGTCCGCCCGGTGGGGGATTTCCTCCTGGAGGAATATCTTTTCACCGGTTTACGGCATCCCATGAAGATGTCATATCTCGCCGGATATAATCAATTCATATGTGTTCCCCTGGCTCTTAAAGAAGGCTAAGACCCTTAAAAAAATTAACGCCGGTTATTACAGAGTACCTTTTCAAACTCCCAATATGGCAGGCTTTTTCCCGCCGGGAAGTAACATTCTCTTTCATACAGGTTAAGAAAATAACATGACGCTTCAGCATATGCATTTTTTAAGAGGAGCATGGTTTTAAAATGATCTTTCTTCGGGGTTTTAGTCAGCTTGATCTCTACAAAGCTTTTTGATACTCCTTTGGCAACGACCAGATCTATCTCATTATGATTGGAATCCCTGTAAAAATAAAAATCGAATGGCAGCGTATGATTCATTTTATATTTTAAAAACTCAATTACAATGAAGTTTTCGAAGAATTGGCCTGTCATCGGCCCTGATAATAGAATTTCTTCATCCTGGTACTTTAAGATATAAGCCGCCAAACCGGTATCGGTAAAGTAAAGTTTTGGATGTTTTACCAGCCTTTTTGTTAGATTGGTATGGAAGGATGGGAGCAAATAAATAATCCTGGTTGTTTCAAGGAGCGACAGCCACCTTCGGGCTGTTGTGCTGCTTATCTCACATTCTTTTGCAACTTCCTGTAAGTTAAGAAGAGAACCTATCCGAGCAGCTAAAAGTCCGAGAAATCTCTGAAATATTGTAAGATCTTGAACATTCTGAATCTGTCGGATATCCCGTTCAATATATGTTTGAATATATGCGGGATAAAAAAATTTTATCTCTACATTGTGGATCAATGGCTGTTTTTATCAACCAGCATCTTTATAAACGGAAGAATTTCGGGTACATATTGAACTTCATCGATTATACAAGGGGTCTTGATTGTTTCCAGGAAAAAGGCCGGGTCATCCTTGGCAGAACTGCGTACTACAGGATCATCAAAAGTAATGAACGTGCAGGCAGGGAATAATTTCTTCAAGGTAGTCGTTTTTCCTGTTTGGCGTGGACCGGTCAATCCAACCACCGGAAATTGATTGACAGCCTTTTTTATCTCGCTTTCGATTGCTCTGGGAATATATTTTTTCTCCATATTAAGTATTTTATTATTAATTTTATGTAAAAACAATATTAAAAGGTGAAATTACATAAAAAAACACCCCCCATCACTTCAGCAGTTCGGGCAGCGAAAGCATTCTTCTTTGAGATCCGAGCTTAATTCCGACCACAGGTTTATAGACTTTATAAAAGAATCAATACTTCAAAATTACTGTTATTTCAATAATGCAATAAAAACTTTTTAACAAAAGAAAATAAATAGTATTCGCAAGGGTAGTGTCCAGAGTTATGTGTCATAACCCGCCCCTTTAAAATAATCACAGGCTGCGATATACTTATATATTATCAAATTAGTAGGAGATATGTATGAAAATTGTTGTTCGATTCGCCTTTACCGTCAATGCCGACGCTACGACAACGTATGCCGGCAGCGTTATTGTGAATGGCATAAAAGCGTACGATATTAATGAAGTGGCAAAGTAAGCGTACATTAAAACTCTCTCTATCGGAGGCTGATTGTTAAATTTTCGTTAAATCGACGGGTTCAGGCGTTTTTATTATTTATTTTCTCATAAAAAATCGATATCCTATGGTCGGAGATACGGATTTCCCAATGGAGATGATGAAATGGATAAAATCAAGGTACTGTTTATCTGCGTCCATAACAGTGCGCGGAGCCAGATGGCAGAAGCATTCTTGAAGGTTTACGGTGGCGACAGATTCGAGGTCGAAAGCGCCGGCCTGGAGCCGGGAGTTATCAATCCCTTTGTCGTCGAAGTATTGAAGGAGGAGGGCATCGATATAAGCGGGAAAGAACCCGTAAGCGTCATGGAAAAATACAAAGCCGGCAAAACCTACCATTATGTTGTTACGGTGTGCGACAGATCCGTTGAAGGCAAGTGTCCCATATTCCCGGGTGTTACTCACAGGCTCAACTGGCCGTTTGACGACCCCGCCGCCGTTACGGGAACGCGGGCGGAAAAACTCGCGAAGGTACGCATCATCCGGGATCTGATAAAGAAAAAGGTACAGGAGTTTATTGATATTACCAAATAACACTGCCTCGCTGCCGCGGCGCATCATGTTTATCCGAAGCGCCCGGATATATAATCTTCGGTGGTTTTGTTCTTTGGTTTGAAAAACAACTCCTGAGTATAGCCGAACTCCACGAGGTATCCCGACTTGTCCTGATCCATGAGGAAAAAGGCTGTGTAATCCGAGACGCGGGCCGCCTGCTGCATATTATGAGTGACGATTACGATGGTGTAATTCGTCTTCAATTCGTTTATCAGGTTTTCGATTTTGGTCGTCGAGATGGGATCCAGGGCGGAGGCGGGTTCGTCCATGAGGATTATTTCCGGTTTGACGGCTATCGTGCGGGCGATGCAAAGTCTCTGCTGCTGGCCGCCGGAGAGCCTCAGGGCGTTCTGTTTGAGCTTGTCCTTGACCTCGTCCCATAACGCCGTTTTCTTAAGACTTTCCTCTACCAGTTCGTTCAGGTCGCCCTTATAGCCGTTTATCCGGGCGCCCCAGGCGATGTTTTCGTATATGCTTTTCGGGAAGGGGTTGGGCTTCTGGAAAACCATCCCGATTCGTCGCCGCACCTCCACGGGATCGATGATTTTGTCATAAATATCGATATCCTGGAACAATATTTTGCCTTCGACCCTGGCGCCGTGGATAAGTTCATTCATTCGATTTATGGACCTTAAGACGGTGCTTTTACCGCAGCCTGAAGGACCGATGAACGCGGTTACCTTGTTCGCCGGTATTTCCAGGTTGATATTTCTTACGGCCCTGAAGGTATCGTAATAGACGCTTAAATTTCGTATCGAGAGGGCGACGGTCTGCATGGTTCAGCCGGTTCTCCTTTTCATGCCGATTCGGTTTCTTAAGATGATTGCGCCGGTATTCATGGACAGCAGCAATACCAGAAGCACGAGTATGGCGGCCGCCGCCGCGTTCCGGAATTCCGCCTGTGGTCTTGCCGTCCACTGGTAAATCTGGATGGGCAAAGCGGTGAATTTCGAGAATAGACTGTCGGGATCAATCGCTATAAACGTGGATGCCCCTACCACGACCAGCGGAGCGGTTTCGCCCAGGGCGCGGGAAATGGCGAGGATGGCTCCCGTGAGAATTCGTTCCATCGCGGCCGGCAATACATGGTACCAGATGGTCTGCCATTTCGTGGCACCGAGACCGTAGCTGGAATCCCGTAAGGATTTTGGTACGGCTTTTATGGCCTCCTGGGAATTGATGATGATGATGGGGAGAATGAGCAAGGCGAGCGTGAGACCGGCGGACAGAATGGTACGGCCGTTTGCCGTCGTCGGGTCTATCGCTCCGAGCATGGCGCCGCTGGTCAATGGCTCAAGGCTGCGGACGAAAATGGCCAGTCCCAATAGCCCATAAATGATGGAAGGAACGCCGGAAAGATTGTAGATGTTCACCTGGATGAACCTGTTATACCAGCTATCCCGCGTGTACTCCTCGAGGTAAACGGCAGCCGCTACGCCGATGGGGAAAGCGACTACAATCGTAATGGCGATTATCCAGAGGGAACCGAGAATCGCGGTTCGGATACCGGCGAGTTCCGGGACGCTGGCCTGCGGTTTCGAAAGAAATTTCGGATTAACCCATGACCGGAACTGAAGCCATGACTCCGGGTTTTCCTGTATGAAATGCATGATGCGCTTCTTGAAAAACAGCGTTTGGAACAACGTCCAGCTTTTAATGATGTGTGGATTGACGATGCGTTCGATGACCAGCTCAAGTAATTCTTTTCGGGTCCTTTCCTCCAGAGGTCTCTCAACGTTATATCTTCGTATGAGGCCGGGTCTTAAGTTGTTTTCCAGATGCCGGATGAGATCGTCTTTCGTCTGTTCCCCCAGGGGGAGGCCGTCTGTTATTAGTTCATCGGGATGGACTTCATAACCGACGGCCACGTTTCCGAAGGTCCTGTTGATGATGGTGGCGAGCAAGGTTGCAAGGAAAAGCACTGAGACAATCATGGAACAGAAAAATACGATGTGCCACAAGAGCCCATGCCTGTAACGTTGTATGCGATTTGCCTTACCGGCTTCCGTGAAAAGGGCTTCCTGATTTGCCCGATTGTCACTCATAGACTTCTCTGTAACGCTTGACGATTTGTCGCGAGACGATGTTCAGCATCAGTGTCACGAAAAACAGCACCAGCCCGAGAGCGAATATGCTGTTGTAATCCGGGGTGTTGTAGCTGACATCGCCCCCGCTTATACGGACGATGTAACCGGTAATCGTTTCCGCGGCTTTGAAGGGATTGAACGTGAAATTGGGACCGGCACCCGAGGCAAGCGCCACCACCATGGTTTCGCCGACAGCCCGTGAAAACCCCACGATAAACGCGGCGGCCAGGCCTGAAAACGCCGCGGGTACTACGATATGGATCGACGTCTCGAGCTTTGTGGCGCCCAGGCTGAAGGCGGCTTCTCGTAAGGATTTCGGGACCGCGCTCAGCGCGTCTTCCACCATGGAAGACACGAGGGGTAAGATCAGTATGCCGATGACGGCCCCTGCGGAAGCGGTATTGTAGATTTCAACCGTCTCTTGCCCGAATATGTTCCGAAGCAAGGGTGTCATGAAGGTGAGGGCGAAATACCCGTACACCACCGTCGGTATGCCGGCCAGGATTTCCAGTACCGGTTTCAGAATGGCTTGAACCCGGCCGGAAGCATATTCGGACAGGTATATGGCGACGAACAGCCCGATAGGAACGGCGATTATCATTGCGATAAAACTTGTCATGAGCGTGGCGTTTAAAAGCGGCAGTATGCCGAAGTTGTTGTTCATCGGCTGCCAGACGGTACTCGTGAAGAATTCCTTTAGGGTGATTTCCTTGTCGCCGAAAAACAGGAACGATTCTTTTCCAAGAAAAACCACTATGGCCAGGGTTGTAAGAACGGAAACAACCGCGGCAAGAAAAAGTAGGCCTTGAATCACTAACTCGTGCTGCCGCGATTTCGGTTTGAATTCTCTGGCCCGGGGAGGGAGCGGGGAAACGGTTTTCCGCCTGAATGTTCGGGATAGCAAAGGTCTTCGGTTTGGTTTCGACATTGGAACAAGCCCGCTGTTTTTTAAAAATACCGCGGGGAAGATCTTTTCCCCGCCCGGAGTGATTCATTAATACTAATACAAGCCCTTCATGGCGTTGAGCCAATGCTGTTTCGCGGTTTTAAGGGCCTCCGGATTAGCGGGGAAGTATCCCACTTTCTTGATCTCGTCATTGACATAGGCGAGGTAGAAACCTATGAACGCCGCCACCTGGGGTTTTTCCTGCATTATTTTGGCGGTGGAATAGAGGAACAGGGGCCTGGCCAGGGGATAGGTACCGTTATCGACGGTCTTGTCGGACGGCGCGATTCCCTCGATACTCAGGATGTTCAATGTATCCTTGTTTTCGGCATAGTATGCGTATCCGAAGAAGCCGATAGAGTAAGGACTTCCGAGAACGCCCTGGACCAGGATGTTGTCGTCTTCGCTCAGTTGGAGATTTTTCGCGGCCAGGATGGGCTTTGAATCATTTTTGAAAATATCCTCCACGAAGTAGTCAAAGGTGCCGGAATCCGTACCCGGAATAAACCGGAGTATGGGTTGCGCCGGCCAGGACGGATTGACATCCGACCACTTTGCCGCGGTGGAGAAGATTTTTGCGAGTTCCGCCTTGGTGGCGTTCGTCAGGAAAGTGTTGGCCTTGTTCACCACTACCGCGAGGGCGTCGGTACCGATCCTGAATTCGAGAGGTTCTCGGCCGATTTTTCCGGCCGCTTCGATTTCGGAGTCCTTGATTTTTCGGGATGCGTTGGAAATGTCCGTCTCACCGGCCACGCAGAACCGTTCGAAACCGGCGCCGGAGCCAATACTGTCGATGGTAATATTACCGGCGTAACCCTCGTCCCTGAACCGTTCCGCCATCGCTTCCGACAGGGGAAAAACCGTGGAGCTGCCGGCGGTTATGATGTTGCCCGTTACTTTGAGGGGATTGATGTTCGGCAGCATGCCGTCAGCGAGACCTGGTTCGATCCAGGGCAGCTTCGAGCTTGCCATATCCTGCCTGGGCCTTTCCTTTGATTCGGCCGGCTTGGTGTCTTCCTTTTTGCCGCCCGCGAATATGGAAACTGACACGGCGAGCAGTAGAGCAAGAAGTGTTAAAAGTTTTTTCATTAGTCATTACCTCCATAATGATATTTTGAGGCAAAAATATGATTTTTTTGTTAGTAATATGTTACATGTCTATTAATTTTCCGTTAATTTTGATTCCGTTCATCGCCGCATACCATGGGCATCAGCCCATGGACAAGGCGATACTACCCTATATGCCTGCCCTAACTTCTCGCCCTCGAAGGGGGCGACAATCGGCCGAAGGCCGTACCATGCGGAACGAAGCTACCCCCCTTTATCACCCAAGCTTCTCGCACTCGAAGGGTGATACTACGGGTGTAAGCCCGTAGTGATTCATTTTGCCAAATTTGTCAAATGACATCCGATGTAAGCCTCACGTCTTCAAAAGCTCCAATACCTCTTCCATATGCAGACAGGAGATTTTGCTACTATATACGAATAATTCCGGAACCGTTATCCAGCCGGACGCAATTTCGTTGTTTCGCGGGATGAGAAATATCCCATTTCCCGGAAGATCGATGGAATGACTGTACATTTTCTGCCCCTGGAGGATCTCATCAAACACCTTTCGATTTAGTTCAGACTAACGCCGGAGTGAAAAAATATATGAAAACGATTGCAGAAACGTTTTCAGCATGCTATATTTATCAATCATGAGTTCGATAAAAGATGTCGCCAAATTGGCCGGGGTTTCCATCTCAACAGTCTCCAGGGTAATCAATAAGAACGTTCCGGTTGATACAAAGACCCAGGAATGCGTGGAAAAAGCAATTCTAAGACTCAATTACCGCCCCAATCTATTGGCCAGAGGTTTGAGAAAAAAGACGGGGTATTTAATCGGATTTATTGTGCCGGAGCTCTACAGGCTGCATGCCTCCACTATTCTGGCCGACGCGGCAGAACGGAGCGCTTTCAGCTTCGGTTACAATCTTATCCTGGGTTGTACTCACCATGACCCTGATATTGAGGAAAAACTTATCGACAGTCTGATAAAACGGCACGTGGACGGCATTATAGCCTACGCGGTAGAGGATGATAGAAGATTCGTACATGTTTTTAAAAACACATCCATCCCTGTAGTCTTTATAAACTGGAAACCGCAGGAGCGCACTATCCCATGTGTGCTTGTAGATAACTACAAAGCCGGACAATTGGCGGCCCAGCACCTTCTCTCTCTGGGGCATACAAAGGTAGGTTGTGTGACCGGTTTGATGAAACATTTCTTTTGCGCAGAGAGGCTGCGAGGTTTCAGAGAGACACTTAAGCTCAACTCTATAGAACTGGAGCAAGTTTCGGTCTTCGAAGGAAATTACTGGATAGAATCTGGTCGGGAAGCTGCCGGTTACTTTTTACATAAAGCAAGATCTGTTACCGCTATCTGGGCGCAGAATGATCTTATGGCAGCGGGCATGATACAGGAACTAAACCGCAGAAATATTAAGGTTCCCAATGAGATGTCTATTATCGGAATGGATGACAGTTTTTATGCTCAGATACTTACGCCAGCCCTGACCACGATAAGACAGCCCTTCGAAGCCATGTGCGAGAAAGCGTTTGTGCTTATCAATAATATGAAAGTGCAATCAAACAGAACTTTCTTGATGGATCCGGAACTGGTTATCAGGGAAACGACTTCAAAGCTTCTGTAGAAGGAGTAGGAAGGAGTTCTCTTTTTAACAAATATAATCAGAACGATAGAGGAGGAGTAAGATGAAAAGAAACAGTTTCCTGGTCCTGCTGGTTGTAATCATGCCCCTGATTGCAGTTTCAGCAGTAATGGCAGAAGGAAAGAAAGAAGCAGCGTTCGCGGCGCCCCGGTATGGTGTCGACGGGTTTGTATTAGGCGCTCAGTTTCGGGTGGCGGAAGAGAAAGGCTGGTTCGCGGACGAGAATGTGGTGCCTAATATCCAGGCCTTTTCTTATGGAGTCGATACCATCGACGCAATTCTGGCAGGCAAGACGGATTTCGGCGTTGTCCTGGATTTTGCCCTCTTAACCCGTCTGTCTACTCAAAAGCTGGTTATTCTGGCCACTATTATCGAGCCGGAACCGGGCTGGCATAAACTGGCGGCCAGGGATGGTATTTCCGGGGCTGCTGATCTTGTCGGAAAGAAAATCGGAGTAGCCAAGGGTACTTTACAGGAGTTCGTATCCATCAAATACCTTCAGGTTAACAATGTCCCGGAGAATAAGGTAGAGTTTCTTGCCTTTGCCAGTCTGTTTGAGATTGTTGCAGCCCTGAAATCAGGAAAAATCGACGCTGCCTGGGTATGGGGCCAGGGAACGGATGAAGTAAAGGCAACCAAAGGGTTGAATATTCTGGTGGATGACAGCGCCGCTAAATCCCAATCGTACGGCTTTCTGGTTGTCGGCAGCGATTATTTAAATGCGAATAGAGCCGGTGTAGAGGCAACGATGAAGGTGGTTAATAAGGCAACCGGTTGGATTACAGGTAATATTGAAGAAGCTTCGAAGATTATCGCCAATGATGTGGGAGCTCCGGAGGATAGAGTGCTCAGTGAGATGAAAAAAGAGCATTGGACTCTAAACTTCCGTAAAGAACATCTCGATTCACTCAAAGCCCTGTATAAGTTTTTACGAGATAGAGATATTATTAAAGAGGATTTCGATATAATGAATCTTGTCGATCTTGGTCCCCTGAAAAAGGCGGCCGGGGATTCGGTCGTCCAGGGGTTGTAGAGTTCCGCGATTGTCGATTAAAAAAATACCTCCGGTATGGCGGATAATGGGCTCTATTCAACCGGAGGTAAATTTCATTCAAAAAAGAAGGCTTCATACCTATGGTTAGCACAACAAAAAATCGGGCGCAGCGCCTGATTCTGATCGGTATTGATTCGGCGATCCTGGGATTGTTGAAATATTTCATGGATGAGGGAAGTATGCCTTATCTAAGCAAGTTGGTTCAAAGGGGTGTTGTCTGTGAATCATTGCCGTCCCTGCCGGTGGATACTCCCACCAACTGGACAACTATCGCGACCGGGGCAAACTCCAGAACTCATGGTGTAACCAGCTTTACTGCGCATGTGGCCGGGGAATCTCTTGAAATCGGCGAACTGATGATCGGGCGTACCAAGGAATCAACCTGGTCTCAGGCTGATT